>CAZBHP010000140.1:0-4221 GCA_964491795.1 uncultured bacterium
TAAGCCCTCCAAAAAGCGAATTAATGAATACTCTCCTCAAAAAGCAAGCTGGGCGTATCCTCGCTCTAAAATTGAGACAGAAGCGATTATTCATAAATACCGAGGACCAATCCCCACCGTCAATTTACGCATCGCTGGTGTCTATGACGATATGTGCCATTCTATACCGATTAGTAACCAAATCCAGCGTATCCACGAAAAACAGCTTGTGAGCCATTTTTTCCCAGGAAATATCCATAATGGAGCGGCTTTTCTCCATATGGACGATTTAATTGATGCTATTTTGTTAACTGTCCAAAAGCGTCGAGAACTTCCCAAAGAGACTGTGCTTCTCCTCGGGGAGGACTCGACCCTTTCTACCGACCAGCTACAGCGAAAGATCAGCCGACATCTCTTTGGCAAGGAGATGAAGACAATACGGATACCGAAGTTTTTGGCGTGGATTGGAGCTTTTATCCAATCTCATATTCCATTTATGCAAAAACCATTTATCCGTCCGTGGATGATCCGTTTTGCTGATGATAACTATCTTCTTGATATCTCCCGGGCTAAAAAGTTTCTTGGTTGGGAGCCCAAACACAATGTGGCTAAAGAGATCGATCTTATGCTTGATCGTCTTTTAGAGGATCCGATCAAATGGTATAAAACCAATGGGCTACAGGTAAGTCCGCACTTTTTACGTCTATGGCAACGAAACAAAAAGAAAGATCAGAAAGCCGCGTAATTGAAACGCATAATAAGACCTTGTGGGCCCATTTTGCTGTCATCTTCCTGGGCATTTTTCTCCTCTTTTCTACGTTTACTTTTCAAGAGCATCCGTTAAATCTGATTATAAGCGATCGCATCAGTGCTCTTTTCCTTATTGTCTTTGGCGCTCTTTCTTTATCAATTAAGAGCAGGCTTTCTCCTTGGATCGTTGCACTCACAGGAGTCTGGCTCTCTTTCGCGCCTCTTTGGTTCTGGGCAAATGAGCCTTCTTCTTATATCACTGACACTCTCGTAGGGGCACTTGCAATTGCGTTTTCTCTTCTCATTCCTGGCATACCGGGTTTCATAGAAGAGAGCGGTCATGAAATTCCGCCAGGATGGAGTTATAATCCTTCAAGCTGGATCCAAAGAATTCCAGTAATTGCCCTTGCCTTTATGGGGTGGATGATTTCTCGTATCTTAGCCGCTTATCAATTAGGTTATACTGACACTGTCTGGGATCCAGTCTTTGGAGATGGAACGCGCCTTGTGATTACATCTAAAATTTCTCAGCTTCTTCCCGTTCCAGACGCAGGTCTCGGGGCTCTTGCTTATACACTAGAAGCTCTTCTCGGATGTAAAGGAGGGGAGGCTCGCTGGCGCACCATGCCGTGGCTGGTTGTTTTCTTCGCTTTCCTAGTCGTTCCCCTCGGTGTTGTTAGCATTCTCCTTGTCATCTCACAGCCCCTTTTAGTAGGCGCCTGGTGTTTTCTCTGTCTTCTTGCTGCCTTTTTTATGTTACTCATGGTGGTCTTAACAATTGATGAAATGGTTGCCGTCTTTACTTTCCTGTTTTTAGCTCACAAAGAAGGGCAGTCGTTATGGCATGTCTTTTGGAAAGGGGGCGATGTTAAGGGAACTAAAGACGATACTCGGACCCCTTCTTTTCAAGAAAGCCCTCTTACTTTAATAAAAACCTGGCGCTATGGAATATCCCTTCCGATTAACCTTGTTTTGTCAGCGTTTCTAGGTGTTTTTCTCATGCTCTCTCCTTACCTTTTCTCTTTCTCACACCATATTGCTGATGTAAGCCATTTGTGTGGGGCTTTGATCTTTGTTATCTCGGTGATCTCTTTTGCTGATTTAGCCCGCAAAGTCCGCTTTCTCCTCTTCCCAATAGGGATTTACCTTTTCTCTTCGTCCTGGTTTCTCCATGGGCATACAAGATTTTCGATGCTTTTCTTTTTCTTTATGGCTCTTTTCCTTTTCCTCCTTTTCCCTTATCAGCGGAAAAGCGGTTCTAAATATTTTAAATAATTTTTTGTAATTCTATTTTTTTGCATTAAAAAGTTATAATCAATAACATAATAATTTTTAATTTCGGTTTATTTTTGACTTCTGTTTCTGACTTTGTAAAAAACAACCTTGTATTGTGCGTTTGCACCCTGGGGCTCGCGATTGTAGGTTACCTAGGCTATCGGGCGATAATCTGGGTCACGGAGAAATGGGGCAATGCCGGAAGAGTTAATGAGGCTGCGCAAGAAGTTTTTAGAGCGCAGCAGCAACCTCAAACTCAGCAAGAGCCAGAAGCAGATGAGCTTAATCCCTTGGCAGGCAGAGTCACAATCGGGCCGGTTGTTTCACCGGCAGGGTCTCTTGTCTCTGAGCCTCTTCGGGAGGAGAGGATTATTACGCTTCATACTAGTGAAGATGTTGTCAATAAAGCCAAAACCATCTAAGCCGCCTAAAAAGTGCCCTAAGAAGTGTTGTAAGAAAAAGAAGTGCTGCTAAAGTAAGTTGCAAAAGCCTTTCTTGCTACGCTGTAACTCCCTCCTTTTGAATCACAGCCGATATAAACAACCCCTTTGTTATCATTAAAAGAAAACATTTTGGGATTTTTATATGTTAATAGGGGTTGTAGGTAGATCTGATAATAAAGTTTCAGTAGTAAATCTCTCGGGTTCGACTGGAACTGTCATGCCAGCTCTAGGCTCTGATATTACAGTGCCAGGGGTTCCTACAGCTATATTCATTAGAGAGAGTTCTAAAGGGGTATTTGCCTATGTGCTTACCGATACTAGCTTTTCTGCAATCAATCTCAACTTCCCAAATGGTCCGTCTACTCCTCTTCTTCCAGAGAATACTTTAACTTTAGGAAATGGCCCTAGTTTTGCTACGATAAATAGTAAAGGCACTCTTGCTTATATCGTAAACAATCAAAAAGATCTTTATTTTGTCGATCTATCTACACCCGATAAACCCAAAATTATCAGCACACAAAAACAGTCAAGGACTTGTGGATATTGCGCTTTCGGAAAAGATGAACAATCTCTTTTTATAATAACGAATGAGGCGCCCTATGGAGGGCCAATGGGCCACGTTGCCGTTACTCAGTTTTCATTAAATGCAGATGGTGCGATAAAAACCGGCGCGGGTTCTAAAGTGACTCAGTATTATGTAAATGATGTATGTGTATCATCATTTGTTTCTGGTGAGACCTCTAAAGTTGTATATGTAGCTGGGGGGGTATGTCTCGATATGTATGATCTGAAAAAAGAATACCTAACTATACCTACCCTTCCTTTAGATGGTCCAACAGTTGCTCTTATACCTTCTGCTACAGATTCTTATGGAGCTTTTGTGGCTTATGGAAACAGTTTAATTTACGTCTACTATAACCAAGTTGAAAGATCCGTTAATTTTTCTGAGTCAATAAAGGCCCTAGCAATAGATGATAAGTCTTCATATGGTTTTATTGCGTCTGGAGAGCTTGTTAATGGTTTAATGCGTGTCAATACAAATGATTTCAGTCTTTCACAAATCAATCTCCCATGGCAAGGCCCTTATACCTCTCTTGCTGTACAGACAACCACTGGCGGAATTTCTGCACCAAATCCTAAACCTCCGACAAAGCCAAAACCATCTAAGCCGCCTAAAAAGTGTTGCCCGAAAAAATGCTGTAAGAAAAAGAAGAGCTGCTAAGAATTATAAGAGCGGTGTTTGGAAAAACTTCTTATATCGCGCTTGATTAAAAGAACCTTCTTCTAAAGCAGGAGGAATTCTTCTTACTCCTTAAGGATTGTTTGATGAATTGGCCGCTTTATGCGAGGCCCTAAAGGTATGGGATTGCAGCTTAGCAGCTCGTTCAGAAAAACTTCTTAAACAGATCTTTACGCAAAAAGAGCGTTTACATATGATGCTCAAACTATGCGTCTTCTGTTCTTGCTTTTTATTTTTCCTCTTTTTGCGAAAGAGACTCCAATTGAAGAGATCGCTGCTTTTCGTGCAGAAGAAGAACTTATTGCAGGTCTTGTAAGTCCTTTAACCGGACAACTTATCCAAAAAAACATAGATCTTGTGGTTCATGGGAATGAATCGCTTGATTTTTCCCACTCTTATTTACCTTATCAAATACAGGCTTGTGGACCTCGCTTTGAACAGTTTTGTCATCCATGGATGTTTGTTCCTCATCTTTTTGCTGCCGAAGAAAATAAAACACTTTTTCTTACAAATGAGAACGGACATACACTTCCT
>CAZBHP010000141.1:0-4213 GCA_964491795.1 uncultured bacterium
GAGCTATATCGCTGTGTAAAGAGATAAAGTGTGGCTTTCCAAAAGGGAACTCAAAGACAAGATTTTCAGCAAACTCATTGAGCTCCATCTCAAGAGGCCAAAACCGAAAGTGTATATTTTTAGCAAGGAAGGGCTTTTCAAGCCTCTCTTTCTCGAGTTGAAGGAGAACCGAGGCTCGATTCTCTAGGATGATAACCTCACGATTTTTATCTTCTTGTGCCCAGTGTAATAAAGGACTAATAAATGGTGAGTAGCCGAAAAGGTAAACAGTCTCTATTTCTTGAGGGAGTGTAAGAGCTTTAAGCTTTTGATACTCTATTTCTTCTTCTTTTATTTCTCCCAGGGCGTGTTTTAAAAAGAAGATCTCGGGGATTTTTAGATCAAGCCCCCTCTCTTCTTTTACAAAAGCCCCTTTATCTTGCCACGCAAGAGCTTTTTGGTAGAAAAGAAGAGCACTTACAAACTCATTTTCTTGGGTATATAAAGGCCGAAAAAGTTTCCATAAAGGCTCTAAAAAGTGGGTATAGAGAGGATGCTCAAGAAGTGTGATCTCTAAAAGAAGTTTTTTTCTCTCTTCTGGCGCTTCTAAATAATCTGCTATCTCTTCTTGTAAAGACGGATCGTTGAGGATTCTGAGATTATGTAAGATTTTTTCTTTATCGAGTGTCGATTCTACAAAGGAAATGCGGGGAACTTTTTGCCCTTGAATTTTTGAAAGCCCCTTTTCTCCCCTGATAACGTGGGACATATTTTCTACCCACTCTACCCCTCTTTTAAGATCTGGCCTCTCCCCACCATCCATGCCAAGAACAATGATAGGATCACACCCTAAAAAAGAGGCAATCTCTACCGCAAATGTCCCTGCATTCCACCCTGTTGGAAACTCCCAGGGTTCAATCCCACTTTCTCGGTAAAGCCATGCTTCAATAGGCCAGCTACTGGATGTCCCCATCCAAATTTTTTCCCCTGTATGCTCTCGAAAAAGCTTACTGCTAACGCGTCCTTGATAAAAAAGGGGAAACGATCCTTTTTGTAGGGGGGGATTGGGATCGATACAAACGCCATAATCAAACGCAATCCCTTCCTCTTGTAACCTGGGAATTGCAGAGCCCACCCCAAAAATAAGAGCTTTTCCTGGGAGCTCTCGCAAAGCTGTGAAAGAGTCTTCTAAAGAGGGGCCACCAGCTGCAATCACAGCAGGAACTCCCCGGTAAACCCCTTCTAAAGAGCGCCCATCAATAAAAGGGTCAGCATGTAAAAGATTTGCCTGCATATTCGGGAGAATCTCTTCTCCAAAAAGGCGATATTCTGAAAAACTCATGTGAACCCCATCTATCCACTCTTTAAGAGGGTCAAGGGATCCTATAAAAACGGCTTTTTTGAACACATTCTCTAAGGCAATCTTTTGGTATTGGGACTCTTCAGGAGCGATAATAGAGAGATTTTTGTGAGGGATAAATTCTTTGAGGTGTAAAAAAGCAATCAGCCTCTCCCTTTCACCCTCTACAAAGACCACCTTGCCTCCACTCTCTAAAAAAGGGGCAATGATTTCAAAGCATCTTTGCACTTTGTAGATGTAGATCACCTCTGCACCAGAGGGAAGAGGAAAAGAGACTTTAGGAAAGTGGAATTCTTTCTCTTTGAGAGCGCCGCATAACGAAAGTGCAAGGAGAGGATTTTTCTCCTCAAGCCATTGGAGGATCTGTTGCATATGTTGCATGTGTTTTTATTAACGCTATGAGCTCTTTATAAGACACAAGCCCTTCTCGCCATTGGTACTGCCCTTTCAGCCCTTCTTGCCAACCGAGAATAAATCCAGCACGGCTTGCAACTGCGACAAAATAGGCGCCCATGTAATAGTTATAACCAACTACCTGTTCTACCACATCTTGAGTTAAATGGGTATGTTTACATTCAATGAGAAGAAGCGGGTAGAGCGCATGCCCTTCATGGATACCGGGTGCCATGACAACAACATCTACCCGTCGATCGGGAATCTTTTCTTTATGAATATGAGGGAATAGGGCGAGTTTTTTTTCTACCACCAACATGGAGGGAGGAAAGCCATATTTCTCTATGAGCTCTTTTACAAGACTCTGCCTTACCCTTTCTTCAGGACGCAGGCTACTCAACTTCTAATACACCTAAAGATCTGTCGCGACGCACATATAAGACTTTTAGCTTTCGGTCTTCTTCAGCCCGATAGACTAAAAAACTATCTCCTGAAAGATCTATCCTCATGGCAGCTTCATCGACAGTCAGGTGTGGGATCATCCGCTTCTTGCGTCTTACCACAGCGGGTGGCTTTAAGCTGTCTTCCACGTTGTGCATGGTCTCTTCTTCAATCTCATCGTTGATCTCTTCAAGATTTTCTTGTCTACGATCGATGACTTGAATATCCATCTCAATCTCTGAAAGCTTTTTCCCATGGTGATTTTGGATTAAGCCTTTCCACTTGCGTATTTTCTGCAGTAACTTATCGCAAGCTCGGTCAAAAGCCATGTAGAGATCATTTAAGACTGCGTGTGTTGTAATTCTAAAGTGGGAAAATTTATAGATAATTTCCGCTTTATGAAACCCTTTTTGGATTTCTAAGATCACGTGAACTTCGATTACGGGAGGGGTGATCTCTTCGATTTTTTTGATCTTTTCTAGGATGTGGCTGCGCATAGCGCCAGTGACCTGGACATTTTTACCAACAATTGATACTTTTTCTTCTTGTTGCATATCATCGAGCGATTTCATATATCCTCCTTATCTTCGGTATAGGGCTTTCTTCAGTATAAGGATCTAAAATACCACCGCACAAGAAAAGAGTCAAACCCGTAGTTCTTGGAGTTTTTGGATATGTTGAAAACCGAAAATTAAAAGCAGAGTGCCAAAAAAGAAAAAACCTCGGCTATAAAGGAGCGGAGCAGCCAATACCACGGTCACAAGACCAATCACTAAACTTAATCTCTCCCCATGCCTTCTAGACATCCCTTCCAGTAAATGAGAGAGCATCTGCCCTCCATCTAACGGAGCAATCGGAAGTAAATTCAGAAGACACCAGAGGATATTTAAGTGCATGGTGGCTGAAAGAAAGTATCTCATGTAGTAATTGCCTGCAAAAGCTCCCCCTTGCAAAAGAAAGTAAGAGATGAGGATCAATACACTTTCCAGAAGAGGACCATTGAGGGTGATCATAAAGCGCTGCCATCTCTTCATTCTGTAACCGTTATAGTGGGCATACCCTCCAAAGCCTTCTAAAGTAATGGCAGGTTTGGCTCCAAAATATTTAGCAGTCAAAGCATGGCCATATTCGTGCACCAAGAGGCTTCCTAAAAGCACTCCCACAAGTATTGCGCTTTCCATGGAGAGATCTCGATAAAGATCAGAAAAGAAAAGGGCAAACAGCCAAAATGTAGGATTAATATAGACTGGGATATTTAAAAAAACAAACTGCATGCATCCCTTATAGATAACGCATCGAGAGGGACTCGAACCCCCAACCACCTGGTCCGAAGCCAGGTGCTCTATCCGTTGAGCTATCGATGCATGAGATAAATATAATAAAAGAACCCCGTTTTTAGTACAATCAAGAGTATGGAAGCAATAGTGCTAAAGACCACCCAGTTTCATGATGAAGGACGCAGTATCACTTTTTTTACTGAAAATGAAGGCTTACTGCGCGCCAATGTGAAAAAAAAAGATAGAAATCTTATCTCTCCTCTCACTCTTCTAGAAATCCACCTCCAAAAAGGGCGTGGTGAATACTACAGCCTTGTTGATCTCTCTCTGATTGATCCTCTTTTCGAGATCAGAGAAGATCTTGCTCGCCTCCAAGCAAGTGCCCGTATGGCAGAGCTTCTCCTAAAAATCCAGTTCCCAGAAAAGCCTTCGCCACTCCTCTTTCTCCTCTTTAAAGGCTTTCTCCTCCGAATGAAAACTTCCCCAGTGCCTCATCTTCTAGCCACAAGCTTCACCCTCAAGCTTCTCAAACACGAAGGAAGTTTCCCTACCCAAAAAGGGGAGTTTCCTTTCTCTCTCACCGATGAAGAGTGGCAAATCTGTCAATGCCTTGCCCACTCCCGCTCTTTCTCCATACTCGAAGAGATCCCCTGCCCACCTGATCTCATCAATCGGATCCAGGGCGATCTCCTCATAAACTTTTTATAATTAAAAGAACCTCCTTCTGAAGAAGGAGGAATTCTTCTGACTCCGTAAGGATTAT
>CAZBHP010000142.1:0-4196 GCA_964491795.1 uncultured bacterium
TTGATCATATCGTATGGTGCAGCTATTGGCATGAAATCAAATTTACCCCTCATGAGCATTTCCGGGGGAGTTTTAATCTTTTCGATCACCCAGAAATCGTCGGAAATGAAAATATTAATTTAGTTACTTTTAGACATGGCATTAACACTTCATATTCAGATTTTTCTGAAAACTGTAAATCGATAACAGATCAATTACCGGGCGGACTTTTTATTGGAAGATACCATGGTACAGAGGGTACGGTAAAGGACCTTGGGTACACACGTACGGAGATTTTCACGGGCGATACCACAGAAGTAGTAAGTACTAGACAATTTTTTATACAATGTTCTGAGTGGCTGTATAAAGCTAATCCAGCCGTTTTTAATAGCTCAGGAGCTCTCGAATCCTTTGGTTCTCTTTGGGCTCATATCGATCATAGTAGAGGTGGAGCAATTGATCGAAGAGCTATAGAAGGGATGTCTACTAAGCAAAGGGGGAGATTGCAGACGCAACTCTTAATAACAGCTGTTGCTCCAGCTAATCTGATACCTCGTCATTTTGGTCTTGATGTACTAAATTATTTTTCTGATCAAGATTCAGTAACCGGATTTTTTGGAAATGCGAAATCTTGGTTAAGTGGAACATTGGGAACTCTTACTGGTATATTTGGTTACCAAATTGGTAAATCAGTAGCCGACACCTATTTTAATGCTGCTGATTGTGATGTTAAAATAGTACCATGTGTGTCAAAATGGAGCGAAAGAACAGGATATATTGCTGATCATGCTTTTTTAGGAACTACTTATCAAGAGGTTTGTTCTAAAGCTATTGCAGATTATCAGGATAGATATGGGTTTTATAAAGGAAACATGCGTTAGATTTCTTATTTTTTTGTTTGTCGTTTTTAACGTTGATGCAAGTATTGGGGAGGAGGCTATTTATGAAAAATACGTAGATGAAATCGTTAACCCGTTTGTAAGAGATGTAAAGAACAAATATGGGCTCGTATGTATTGCTAGCGGTGGGACGATGCCGAGAAATGTTGAACGTATTTCTCTGCGATTTAATTTTTACCAAAAAACCTCTTTAGAAGAGGCTAGAGAATTAATAATAAAATTAAAAGCGGAACTTATCTCACGGGTCAATGCACATCAAAAAATTCGACCTTTCTTAAAAGAATATCCTTTTACATGGGTTGGAGCAGATATTGCTATTAGTTTTTATAAACCTAAGACTGTTTCTCATTACCTTGATGGAAGCGTTGCTTTTGTTTGTTCAGGAAAGTTGGGTAAAGAAATTTCTTATAGCAAAGCAGAGATCCAAATGAGACACTCCCCCGGTTTTGTAAATCCAGAGCGCGGCATAGCAATACCCGAAGAGTTTCGAGAACGAGAAGTTTTAGTACCACTTTTGAAAGAAACTTGTGAAGAGGCTGCTCGGATAGTTCATTCGAAAGACAAGAGAAACCTTACTAAATAATTCCTGCAAACGGGTTAACTCTTTTAACCCCTCGAAATCTGGCGCCTTACATCTCTAGCTAGAAATGCAAACAAAATAACACAGCCGATGGTGGTGGCGCCGACGCCTACGTAAGAGTATTTTACTAGCCAGAGCTCGAGGAATTGGAAGAGGTTGACGATGCTGGAGAAGAGCCAGGCGGTGAAGTAGGTGAGTTGTTCGAAGCGGCTGGGGAGACGCTTTTGTTGGCGAGTGATGATGTAGCCGAGGAGGAGGACGATTGATAGGTTGACAAGAGAGCTGTCTGAGAAGTTTAAAAGGAATTCGAGAGAGAAGAGATCGACAACGAGAATGAAGATGGTTGTAAGGCCAAGGCCTAGGATGAGCATTTCTTTACGGCCGACTAGGGCTTTTGGGGCGACGAGCTCCCATCCGATAGAAGCTGAGTAGACGTTTGCAACGTTTGCGCAAATGACGGAGAGGAAAATAAAGGCGATGGCAATCGCTCTGAGAAAGGGAGAATTTAGAGCGTCGAGGGTGATCTGGTTGTGCTCAAAACCCGAGGATAGAAGAGGGCTTAGATAAAGGCTGCAAATACCGATAGCGAGGCTGATGATTTGAATGAGAGTGAGAGCCTTTACAGTTGTGTTCCACGATTTGCTGTGACGAAAGAATGTGGGTAGATCTGCTGTGATCCCTAAGTTGGTTGCCAGCACTAAGGTTAACCCCGATAGCGAGAGGGGGTGAAAAGCAGCATAAGAGATCTTACCGGAGAGGACATAGACAAGGGCAAAAAACCCGATAGTTAAGATGGGGAATAAAAACACACAGAGCTTGCGCAAGAGGACAATCCCTCCCATGCAAAATAGAGTGCTTACCACCCCAAAAAACACGCTTACTTGCATGAATTGATCCACATCTGGGCCTTCATTGAGCGGTAAAAGCTGTGTAATAGAGCTACTAGCACTTCTCGTCTGCGTAATAAACCAAGCAAAAGTGGATGTAAGAAGAAGGATGGCGATAAAGTAGTTGCTGTAGCGCCCCATGTAATTACACGCTAGGTCAAGGGTGCTTTGCCGTTCTTGATGGCTCATAGCCAAAATGCCAAGCCGAATAAACCATAAAATAGCGTTTCCTAAAATGAGGGTAAGTATCGCCCCCAAAAAGCTATTGTTTTCCAAAATGATGATACTAGTTGCAAGTATCGGTAAGCTTGTCCAACCAGAGAGCTGAATCGCAGCGAGCTGCCAAGCAGATTGGTGTTGATCCGGAAGAGGAAGTAGTTTCTCTGATTTTTTCGTCTTCATTTCTTATAAAAGAGTTCCCGAGTAGCCCACAGCGTTTCTTCAATAAAAATGATGATCAGATAGGCCAATATGCTAGCTCCAATTCCCATCAATACAGCTGTTTTGTCATCTTCTACGTTTTGGATGACTAAGATCGTAGCAACAATACATCCCACAAACCAACAGGTGCAGTTGAGAGTCTGTTCTAAAGGGCGAGGCCTATGTCTTAGCACAAAACGGATCAGGTAACTCAATAACAAAACAAGCCCAAGACTTGCCAAATAGCAATTTGTTAAAGCGGCGATGTATTGAATAGGGGTATACGCTTGGATAAAAGTATATGCAGACGTCCCAAGAAGACCTGTAATAGCATATCCTTTCGCCCCCTCAAATTTTGGAACATAGGTCTCCCAGCAAGCTGAAGCGTAGTAGATGTTGATTAGGTTGATATAAATAACAGTAATTAACATAAAGCCAAAAGTTGCTAACGAGAACAAAGACAAGCTTTTGTAGATAATAGTTCCATTGCTGGAAAATTCTAACCAAAGCGCTGTAATCTCAAAAAAAGCGATCAAAGCCATTACAAGAGTCAAACCAAGATAAGCATCTGCTTTTGAGCGTGCATGGCGAAATAAAGTGGGGAGATTCAATGTTCCAGGGAGCAAAATCAAAACAATAGAAATTATAGCCCCTACCGAGGGACTTAACATTTTTAAGTTTATTAGACCATCGAGCAAAGGGGGGGATTGAAAGAAAGAGAAGAGGTGATAAAAAAACACAAAAGGAAAACTGAGGATTGCGATCCACTTTACTATAGTAATGCCTCCAAGTGACAGAAGAGTGGTAAAAAAGCCGATCCCCGCACCCAGTCTAACTAAATTAGAATTATGTTCTTCTCCAAAATAGAGCCCAATTGATGGAACAGTTCCGTTAAGCTGAAAAACAAACCAGTTTAGTATAGAAATTATTAGAACGAGCCAAGCTAAGGTTGCTCCGTATTTTCCTAAGTATTGTCTTACGTTTTCAATTGCGTTCGAGGAATCTTCCCGGGCCATTGAAATAACTATTAATCCCACCAACCAAAGAATTAAATTCCCAATTAAGATAGCTGATAAAGCTTGGCCTGATCCATAAGTGAGCGCTACTTGCTTGCTTACCATTAAGACAGGAAGAGGGGCCGGCGTGCTTAGTATAATAGCTAAGTGAAACCACGTTTGGTCATGAAAGTTTCTTTTCTGCGCCTTTGTCACAGCGAAATCCAAGTTAGCCTATCACTTAGAAGTCGCACTTTTAAAGGTTCTGTTCAAGGATATTTTTTTGATTTAAAGAGGCGAAAAAACATCAGAATCTATTTCTAATCTTTTTATTTTATGAAACTTGAGCTGATTCTAAGAGCGATTCAGAGTCCAGTATCAGCTTGTTGCTTGTGGTAGAAGAATATATATGTCTTACAAAGAAAGTGGTAGGGTT
>CAZBHP010000143.1:0-4188 GCA_964491795.1 uncultured bacterium
ATAAAAGGGCTGGAAGGAACACATCGTAAAGAGGCTTCCTACACCAGCACGAAGATACATATTGTTATTGTTACTGATGTAAATCAGGGGACATACAGAGACTTGCGCCACAGACAAGGATACAATGCCAAATAGGCTGAATAGGCTGACATCTGTTTCTATAGCACTAAACGGATTTAATTGCTTGCGTAAGGAGACACCTACAAAAGGAATGCCAGCAGCAAAATGGTGGTCTATAAAAAGGTCTGCTTTGCCGTAGTAGAAAACCTTAAGAGGGTTTTTTCTAGGCAGATTCATGGGCTCTTCGAATAACTCGGAAGGCAGAGGGGCCATTTCAAGAGAAGGTTCGGAAAGAGCGGAAGGGGGACGCCATGAGTCGCGCGCAAAAAGGGAAGTAGTAGAGAGTAGAAGAAGACCAAGAAAGATGCGCTTATTCATAATAAAGCTCCGATAATTTTTCGGCGTTAATTATAGAATATATAAGAGAAAAGAGGTAGGGAGATAGTTTTCTTTAATTTGCGCTCAAGAGGATACGCCGGAAAAAAGCTGAAAATTCGAGATCTTTCTATAAACTAAAAGAAAGACTTAAGCTTTTCGAAGAACGATTTTGTTTGAGGGGAGTTTTGTGGATTTTCGAGGGCTGCGAATTCGGTGAGGAGTTTTTTCTGCTCACTGCTGAGATTGACTGGAATTTCAACAGCGACGCGGATGAGGAGATCACCGGGGCTGCCGCCGTGGACGTTTGCAAAGCCTTGGCCGCGGACACGGAGAACTTTACCTGGCTGTGTCCCTTCGGGGATAGTTAGGCGATAACTTGTTCCAGTGAGGGTGGGGATGTCTTTTTTAGAACCGAGGACGGCGTCGGTGAAGCTGATAGGGAGATCGAGGATAACGTCGTTGCCTTCTCGTTTAAAGACAGAGTGTGGTTTTACGTTTACGTAGACGTAGAGATCTCCAGGGGGGCCGCCGTTTTCACCAGCATCGCCATAGCCTGACATTTTAAGACGCATGCCAGAGTCGATACCAGCGGGGATTTGGATCTTGACCGTTTGTTTTTTGGAGAGCCTGCCTGTTCCATGGCAACTTGCGCACGCTTTGGTGATGATTGTTCCAGCCCCATGACATTGAGAGCAAGTCGTAGTCATGCTGAAAAAGCCGCGCGTCTGCTGTTGATGACCTGATCCGTTACAACGGTTACATTTCTTTACATCTGCGGCAGAGTGGGCTCCAGAGCCATCACATTTGGAGCATACAATCGAAGTAGTAACTTGAGTTTCCCTTTGTAAGCCGGTTGCTGCCTCTTCAAAGGTGATATCCATTTGGATTTTTTTGCTTTGTCCTTGCTGAGCTTGGCTTCCACCTTCGAATCCGAAAAAAGAGTCGAATGGAGATCCGCCACCGCCGCTTCCAAAAGCGCCCATAAATGTGCGTAGAGCCTCTTCCATCGAAGAGAAACCTGCACCACCGGGTCCGCCGCCGCCCATTCCGCTATTTAGCCCCGCTTCTCCGTACTGATCGTAAATTTTTCTTTTGTTCTCGTCAGAGAGAGTCTCATAGGCTTCTGAAACCTTTTTAAAATGGTCAGAAGCAGCCTGATCCCCGGGGTTCTTGTCGGGGTGGTATTGGACAGCCTTCTTTCGATAGGCTTTTTTGATCTCTTCTTGAGAGGCGCCTTTAGCAACTCCCAAAATGCTATAGAAATCGGACATGCAACTCGTTATCTACTTTTCTTGCGGTATTTTAGAGCTTGTTTTTGCTTGTTTTTTTCGCGTACAGAAGGCTTGTCATAAAAGCGTTTTGCTTTCACAGTTTTCATTACACCTTCTTTATCAAGTTTCTTTTTTAAAGTGCGCAGGGACTTCTCAAGCGCTTCTCCTACGCGTACTTTAACAGTAATCATTATAAGACCATTCCTTGTTTAAGATCTGAACTAAGGCTCTACATTCTAGCAGACAGCCATATATTTCTAAAGGAAGAACTTTGCTCTTAAGCTAATTCGGTGTAAATCACCTTTACTTCTTGGGGAGGGGTGAAGTCTTGAGTCTCATATTTCTTTACTAGAAACTGACCGAGCTCATCGTAAGAAAAGGGGGTGGGATGCAATTTTACGTCACGAAACTCTTCAGAAAAAGCTATATGTTGGTTATCTGGAATCAAGAAAGAGACCTCTTCTAAGAGAAGTGGTCCTTTAACTTGAGCGAGGTTGTTTGTCGCCCCTTCATAGCGCCAGAGGGCTTTTCCCTGCTTGCAAATAGAAACTGCATTCGGACGTGAAAAGGGGATAAGGGAGTTATATGTTGCAAGTGGGACTCCTAAAGCATACGAGAGGGTCATGCTCGTCATAACTCCAATCCTCGTCCCTGTAAAGCTCCCAGGTCCAACACAGACGCCAATAAAGGAAAGATTTGGCGCTTTAAGCGAATCGATCATTTTAAGGAGGGTTTTAGAGGACTCTTTTCCAGAAAAAGGGGTAAACGCGATCCTTTGGCTTCCTTGATAAAGGGCTACGAAAGAGGCCTCCGAGGAGGTGTCTATGACTAAAAAAGGATCCATGAGGCCAATTATAGTCTTTATAAGTTATAAATTACATGTTTTAACTCGCCTGCATCTCTTATTTTTCATCCGTCTGCATCGGCCCTGTTTTTAACAGCGGCCTTCTTTGACGTCGACCTTCGGTCTGATAAAAAATAAGAGCGCATCCTTCGAAAAACACGTAATTTATAACTTAAAAGACTATAATTTACCATAAACTGCTTTTTCTCTCAAAAATCAAAAGAGAGAGTCTTAAGCTTTAAAAGAACCTCCTTCTTGAGAAAGAGGTTCTTTTAACCTTAGCGTCTCTGGCAGTGTAAACTGACAGAGGCGCTCCCCCCGGGCGTTGCTTTAAAAAGCACGCCCGGATATCCCAAGCGAAGCATTGGCCCTTAGAGTTAGTTTTGTCCCTGCAACAAAGTGGAAGGGACAACCTAAGGCGAGATATCGGAAAGAGAAATCGAATATCGCGAGTCCGTAGGAGACATCAGGAGGCGAGGCTGTGTTTTACACGCGAGCCCGAAGTGATATTTGATTTATCGAACCGAGATTCCGCCCCACAGAGGGTGTGGGAGGGCTCAAGCGGAGCAGCCCTTCCACATAATACCACTATCTTCTAGATTACTTGTTTCTAATAAATAAGCCAAAAATCCACAAAATCCTCTAACCTATAGAAGCTTTCAAAAAGCTACCCTTGCAGAGATAGGGGGAATTCCTTAAGGTGAGGAGAGGCCAATTGAGTAGAAGGCTTGGGAAGAATAGTTGAATTTTTTCCTAAGAGCTTGATACATTAGATGGATATTCTTAATAGGATGAGACGAATATTATTGAGGTGTCGTTTTGAGTGATGAAGAAGAGATACAGTCTGCTGAAGATCTGGCAAGCCTTTTAGATGTGGGTCAGGTGAAAAGAGGATATGAAGCCTCTATAGATGAATACCCCTCTAAACTCCCCATTTTACCTTTGACCAATCGCGTCTATATGCCTGCTATGACAGTCCCTTTTATGATCGAGCCGGGAATATATTACAACATGCTCAAAGAAGTCTCGAAGATGCAAAATAAGTTTCTTGGTCTTGTGCTGACAAAAAGCAAAGATCAAGATATTTACGATCTTGGATTTGATGACTTATACGAAGTAGGTGTGGTGGCCCGTGTTTTAAGGATTTTAACTGTCCAAGAATCATCTGGCGCCCAGGTAATTTTAAATATTGAAAAGCGGTTTCGGATTAAAAAGCCGGTCTCTAAAACGAAAAGTAAATATTTAGTTGCAGAAGTAGCCTATCACAAAGAAGAGATACCAAAAGATCAGGAAGACGTTGTTAAAGCCTATGCAAGTAGCGTGATTAAGACGATTCGTGAACTAGTCACTCTCCACCCTGTCTTTAAAGAAGAACTCAAACTTGTTTTAAGCCACTCGGAATTTACCCAGTCTTCTAAGTTGTGTGATTTTGCCGTTGCTCTAACCACAGCATCGCGCGATGAGTTGCAAGAGATTTTGGGCACCTTTGATCTGGTTGAAAGGATGCAAAAAGCTTTAGTCCTCCTTAAAAAAGAGTGCGACATCAATAAGCTTCAAGCTGCGATTAATCAGAAAATTGAGCCAAATATTTCCAAGACGCAGAAAGATTTTTTCCTACGTGAGCAGCTAAGGGCG
>CAZBHP010000144.1:0-4110 GCA_964491795.1 uncultured bacterium
GCTTATGGACAAGCATGGTGCTTGAGAAAATAAACTGCTCGACTGTAAACTCTTGCAGTGCTTCTAAAAGTCTTTTTGTCCCCTCGACTGTGATTTTGCGATACTTGTCATAATTTTGATCTTCAAAGCTATAGTAGGCGGCTAAATGGATGACTGAAACGATATGGGTGCCGTAAAAGGCTTTAATGTGGCGAAATGCTTGAGCCACACTTTCATCAGAAGAGACATCAACAGGAATAAGCTCTTCGTTATTAGAAGCATAAATAGCTTTCATCAACTCGAACCCAACGATTCGGTATTGAGCCCCTAGACGTTCAATGAGTTTTGCCCCAATACGCCCAGCACTTCCCGTAACGATTACAACACCTTTCTGCATGCCTTTACTAATAGTGAGCCCTTTATTTTGGACAACACTTTTCAAAAGGTCTTAAGGATGAAGATACAAGGCCGTTTCTGGAATTGATAAGAAGAGAGTTTTTTTGCCCAATCAGAGACTTTTAAGGTGATCACCTCTTCTGTTGGAGCTGTAAGATCAAGGGCAAGACACAATAAATCGTCTCCATGTAAGAGAGTGAGGAGAGTCTCCAGGGTTTTTTGTGTTTTATAAGGAGTCTCTATAAAGACCTGCACTACACCTTTTTTTCGGATATTCTTATCCAAAGTATAAGGCATATAGCCCTGGAATTGAAACGATTGGCACTCTATTCCTGAAAGCATAAGGGCTAAGATGCAAGATGAAGGGCCTGGATAGGCTCGGACAGGGATGTTTTTTCGTTTTGCTTCAGAAACTATAAGGGCGCCTGGGTCAGCAATGCAAGGGAGGCCGCAATCGGTAATCACTCCCCAGCTCTCCCCTCTTTCCAGAGGCGATAAGTCGGGCTTCTCATCGATTTTTACCATGGGCTTATCTCGCAAACGATCGAAAGCAAAGTGGGAAAGAAACTGACGTGCAATTTTAGGATCTTCAACAAAAAAACCATCGAGGCTATTCACAATGGCGGCAAGCCCAGGCACAAAGTTGAGAGAGGGGTCAGCGCTTGAGTTGAGAAGATTAGGTAAGAGATGCAATGTCAATTAAAAGCTCCTTCCATAACCCTTGCGGATCTTTTGCCCCATCTTTTGCTTTTACCTCTAGATCAAACAGTGCCCGCTCAATGTTTAAGAAATACTGCGTGTTTTTTTTCTCCACCCTTTTCCTGAAACGCTCTAAGCGCGAGCCTTTGAGCTCTTTTGGAGGGGCGTTGTCTACTTTCCACTGTAGAGCTAGATTTGCGTAGTAACGAACTTGCCAAAGAAGATTCAAAAGGGTAGATGTGTCTTTACAAATGGGCATCTTCGTGTCAGTTCCAAGCACCAAAGCCTCGGCAATTTCCCAAGAAGAATCCTCCCCTTCTTTACAACCAATTGCTTTCACATCTGCCAAGGTGATTTCAGTCTTACTACCCACATAAGTGATGACCTTATCAATCTCATTTTTTAGAAAAGGAAAAGTGCTCGTCATCTCTACAAGAAGAGAGAGAGCCTCAGGGGCAATGGTCTTCCTTTCCCGTTTCACAAGCTTTAGCGCCTCTTCTTGAAAGCGGCTTTTTTTCTCCCAAGGCTTTTCATCTAGAAGGTCAAGGACGATCCCTATTTTCTCTATCTGATGGCAGAGATCTTTTTCTATACTTGGGGCTCCTAAAACAACGCGGGTGCCTGGGCTAATGTAAGAGAGTTCGCTTATAAGGCTTTTCATTTCTTCGCAAGGATCGATGACAACTAGGCGATGCTGTGAGGCAAATAAGTGACTTAAGGCATCTTTTCCTTTTTCTAAAGAGAGCTCTTTACACTCTTTTTGCAAGAAACGGTAGATTTTCTCCGCGTAATAACGTCTTTCAAAAGGATCTTCTATCAGAAGAAGATAGATAGGCGAGCGGTGTTCAGGAGATGATTGGATAAGGTGCTTTTCAAAAGCCTCTATTGTCTTTAAGCGCATGGGAAGATGATCGCAATCTAGCTGTTTCTCTGTCAAAGCTTTTCTTATACCGGTAATATATAATGAATTGCTCTCTCCTGCCGTTTTATGATATACTGACATTTAATAAGAATTTTTTCATAAAAATGATTGGTCCATGGTAAAAAAAAGAGTCGTAGGTAAGATTTCCGTTCATGTCAAAGGTTTTGGGTTTGTCTCTCCAGAGGATGAGTCGTCGGAAGACGTCTTTATCCCCGCTTCAAAGCTCGGTGATGCAATAGATGGCGATATTGTCGAAGTGCTCGTGACGGGAAAGTCAGCAAAAGGCTTTGAAGGTGAAATTGCCTCTATCAAAAAACGGGGTAAGAAGACCATTGTCGGTATCGTTGTCCACATCTCTGAAAAAGGAGAGGTTGGTTTATATGCTCCCTCTGTTGGAGAAGAAAGACCGATATTACTCTATAAAGACTCCTCTCAAGATTGGGAAATTGGTGATCGCCTTCTAGTAGAAATTGTCTCTAGCACAAAGAAAGGCGGAGGGCTTATATGCCGTTTTGTGCAGCACCTAGGCTCCATTGACGATGCCAAAAAAGACACCATGGTCATTATTTACGAACACCAAGTTCGCCACTCTTTTCCTAAGGAAGTTGAAGAAGAAGCCCAGAGCCGCTCAAAAAGAGAGTCCCCTCCTGGCACCCGCAAAGACTTTACTCATCTCACCTGTATTACGATAGACCCAGTTGATGCTAAAGATTATGACGATGCTCTCTCTATTGAAAAGACCCCGAATGGGGAATATGTTTTAGGGGTTCACATTGCAGATGTAGCCTTTTTCGTTGAAGAGGGTACCCCACTTGACAAGGAAGCTTTAGCTCGCGGCAACTCGACCTATTTTATCGACCGCGTTGTCCCTATGCTCCCCCCTATCCTGTGTGATGAACAGTGCAGCTTAAAAGAGAATGTGAACCGTTATGCCGCCTCTGTTGTGATGCGATTCAATCAAAAAGGTGATCTCATTAGTCATAACATCACCCGCTCGGTGATTAAAAGTCGCAAAAGATTTACCTACGAAGAAGCTAAAGAAGTGCTCGATGGGAAAAAAGAGAGTCCCCATAAAGGGATGCTCAATCTCTTTGTTGAACTGTGTGCTCTTCTCAAAAACCATAGAAGAGAGCGAGGCAGCGTAGACCTCTCTATGCCAGAGATTAAACTGGTTATGGGCCCAGATGGGATCCCAACTGGGGAGCGTAGAATCGAGTACGATATTACCCACCAGCTGGTCGAAGAATTCATGCTCAAAGCTAATGAAATTGTTGCGATTGAGTTGACCAAACGGGGTAAAGGCAACATTTTCCGCATCCACGATAAACCAGATGCTGAAACGATTGCCGATTTTTTCAGCTATGCGAAACTTTTAGGATTTACTATCCCTGTTAAAGCCACTGAAAATGACATCCAAGATCTTTTCCGACAAGCGCACGACTCTCCTCATTTAGAACAACTTGCAATCCGTTACATCCGAAGCATGAAACTTGCAGTCTATTCCAAAGACAATATCGGCCACTATGGTCTTGCCCTTGCCTACTATACCCACTTCACAAGCCCTATCCGTAGATATTCGGACCTAGTTGTCCATCGCCTTCTCTTTGAACCAAACTACGCACCAAATGTCGATGCGATTGCGCTTCACTTAAGCGAACAAGAGAGAAAAAGCTTCAAAGCTGAGATGGCTCTTCTCAAGCTTAAAAAAATTCGCTACATTAAGCAACTAGCGGCTGACAATCCGGAAATGCGATTTGCTGCGACAGTCACAAAAATCAAATCGACAGGAATCTCCTTTGATCTCGAACAAATAGGGTTCGAGGGTTTTATCCACGTCTCTGCCCTAGGTGACGACTATTACATCTACGATGAGAAGCGAAAATCTTTTACAGGAAGAACCCATAGTGCCACATTCACCATCGGCACTAAAATCTCCCTTCAACTCCTATCGGTAGATCTTATCTTCCAAGAGTGCACCTGGCGCCTTAGCTATTAAAAATAGCCTCTCTAAAGTGTTTAGCTTAGAATTAAAAGACCCTCCTTCTGAAGAAGGAGGGTCTCTCGACTTTGGACATTTCCAAATCTCTTACATAAATAGCGTTTGAGGGGATTTT
>CAZBHP010000145.1:0-3962 GCA_964491795.1 uncultured bacterium
GATAAAAAATCCTATCAATACAAAAAGACCGTCATCTTTAAGAACCCCAAAAGAGATGAGGAAGATGGACCAAGCAGCTGGGATATTTGAAAGAGGAATTGGTAAGGGAAGGGCTAAAAAAAGACCTAAAATGCAAATGATCATACAGTTGACAACATGCATAATGCGAGATTGGGATAAGAAAGAGAGTCTTTGATGACTAAACCGATTTAACTTTTGTAGAAAAAAGAGGATCTTGTGAGTTATTTTTACAAGCTTTTCGGAAGAGATTCGTTTATTTAAGAGTTTCTTAGGGAGCCATATTTCCTTGCCAAATACCATGCGAAGAGAAATAAAAGCGATGGCAACTCCAAAGGGGATAGAAAAACCGGGAATTTGGATTGGTTGGCAGAAAGGCAGGCTTAAGAAAATGAGGACCAAGGATCTCCCTTTCCCAGACAGAATATGGAAAATCTCGCTTAAAGAAAGATTTTTCTTCTTTGCCTCATCCTCTAAAGTATGAAGAATGGTCTCTAGATTAGGTTTATGTGGGATCATCTCTAGAGGTAATCGTGTCGGAAAAGGCTGTTTTTCGAAAGAAGTTACGTTATCACTTAAATATGAGATGCTTGCTGTGATAGCATGAGCCAAAAAGCAACCCCTATTTTGAGGGCGCTCTCATTTGGGCTGCATCGAGAAGTGTGAAGATCAAAATTTTGCCCAGGATTTTGCACTCCAAAGCACCAAAACGATCCAGGGACTTTTTGTAGGTAATAAGCAAAATCCTCGCCGCAGAAAAGGGGTGGGCATTCGCTGGTGGTAAATCCTTGATCCGCCAGAAGGTCTTTTACAAAAAGATAATTGGCTGGGTTGGTCGTTAAAGAAGGGTAACCAGCAAGAAAGGAAAATTCGGCGACCGTCGCAGTGGGATAGGTAGAAGTGATAGCGTAGATCTTCTCTTTTAGAATCTTGACAAAAGCATCGCGCTCTTCAGGGGGAAGAAAATTACGCAAGGCAAAAGAGAGGTTAGCGCGATTAGGTCGTATATTAGAGGCGACCCCTGCATGGGCGATACTTGGCACAAAAGCAATCGGCTCGCTTGGTTTAAAATAGATACTCTCAAAGCCCCGCAGGCTGTTTTGGATATCTGTCATAATATAAATGGCGTTAGAGCCCCGATCGGGATGCATTACATGTCCACCACTACACTCTATGACACAGTTAATTTGGGAAGTATTGGACATCATAAGCCCAGGTCTAGAGAAGAAAGAGCCTATTTTTGTGGTGGGGTTAACATGCAGCCCATAAGCATAGGCTACCCCTTCAGTAACCCCTTCTTCAATGAGGCGCTCTCCACCGGAGCGACATTGGTTATATTCTTCCGCACGCTGCCAAACAAAGCGCAAGTTTACTTTAGGAGTTACAAGTTTTTTTGCCAAAATTGCAAAGGCACTTAAAAGCTTAGCCGAGTGGCAATCGTGACCACAGGAGTGCATCTTTCCAGGGTGTTTAGAGGCAAAAGCAAGATTTGTCTCTTCTTGGATAGGGAGGGCATCAATGTCTGCACGAAAAAGAATGTAAGGGAGAGCGGGATCGGTAACTAAATCGACCCAAATGCCACCGTCTTTAAGAGAAACTTCGATTGTGCGAGACTTTCCTCGAGCAATCTCTTTGATTTCTCGGAGGATAAGAGCGAGGGTTTTTTCTTCTTCCCATCCAAGTTCTGGGATCTCATGCAAGCTACGCCGTAGCGAAATCGTATGATCTTCAAAAGTCTTTGCCAGAGAGAAAAGGTCGGATCTCCCTTCTGGAGAGTCTAAAAGCGCGTACATAAGTTTATGCGAAATTTAAAAAAGATTAACGCTTTCTTTAAAAAGACTCAAGGGCTATTTTAGCCTCTACACCATGATCTACCATAGGTTCTGGATACGAAGAGCTTTGCGTATAGTTTTTTTCTAGATGCCAATTGTGGATGACAGAGGGCGGTAAAGAAGAAAGCTCTGGGATCCATCTTTTAATATAGAGGCAATCGGGATCGAATTTTTTCTGCTGGATCCAGGGATTAAAAATACGAAAGTAGGGCTGTGCATCGCATCCTGTACTTGCAACCCATTGCCAGTTCCCATTATTCACAGCTGGATCATAGTCAATGAGCATTTGAGCAAAGTATTTCTCGCCCCATTTCCAATTGATGTGCAAATCCTTCACTAAAAAGGCTCCAGCAAGCATCCTTACGCGATTGTGCATAAACCCTGTTTGGTTCATCTCTCGCATTCCTGCATCGACAATAGGAAAGCCAGTCTTCCCTTCACACCAGGAGTTAAAATTTGCTTTGCTATAACTCCAAGGGATCCGATCGAATTTCTCCTGAAAAGGCCCTTTAAAGACTCTAGGAAAATGAAAAGCGATCGAGGTGAAAAAGTCCCTCCAATAAAGCGAACGTATCAGAGGTGAGTTTATCCCGCCCTCTTCTCTTAAGGCGTGGTAGATTTCCCGGGCAGAACAGGTGGTAAATTTAAGGTGCGGAGATAGGTGAGTTGTCCCTTCTTGAGCTGGGAAGTCGCGGATTTTTTGGTAATTAGAAAACTTTTTAAGGTTTTTTAGGATGGAAAGAGCCTCTTTCCGTCCACCTTTTTGAGTCTTTTTGCTTCGAGTAGGGAGGACAGTTTTATAGATTGAGGTGTTCTCAGCGAAAGAAATGGAGCGGCTATAATAATTAGTGTGCCGATTGGGCAATGGGTGTCTCGGTGGATCTAGCTCCAAAGCATTGCGATAAAAGGGGGTAAATACCGTGTAAGGTTTACCATCGCGTTTGAGAGTCTCAGACAAGGGATGAAGAAGGGCATCTTCAAATGAGTGGAAAGCGATCTCTAAGTTTTCACAAACATCTCTAATCTTTTTATCCCGGGCGATACTGTAGGGGGTATAGTCGGAATTGACTATAACTGCTTCGATACCGAGCTCGTTTACACACTTGGCGATCACTTTTGCGGGGGTATCGAAAAAAAGAAAGAGTCTGCCGTCCTTTTTTTTAAGAGCCTCATCTAGATCTTCTAAAGACTCGATCATAAACTGCAGACAGTGATCGCTCCGATAGGGGTTATCCAAGATCTGCTCTTGTGTGAAGATAAAAGCGGGAATCACAGTTTTGCTATTTTCCAGGGCAAATAAAAGCGCTGTGTTATCTTCTAGTCTCAAATCCCTTCGGAAGATAAACAGCGCTTTTTCAAAAAGTGTCATGTAGATGACTCTTTAGCAAGAAGGTTCCAGTTAGGCTTTTTGCAGGAGTGTATGAGTATCGGTATAAGGCTCATCACAACTAGCCCAATAATGAGAAACGATTCATAGAACACAAGACTTCCCACATCAATCTGCGCTGGCGGTATAAAGACTAAGAAAATGGCAAAAAGACAAGCTATAATTCCTAAAATCGCAATAAACCAGATCCCTTTTTGAGGGTGAGGAATACTATAGGCTCTTGGAACATGAGGTTTTGAATAACGAAGCCGGATAGCCGCTAAGAACATCATAATATACATTACAAGATAAATCTGGGTGCTAAGGGCACTTAAGATCCAGTAAGAGCTACTTAAGTTGGGCATCATCAAAAAGACAAAAGAGGCGATAGTAACTATGATCGCTTGAAAGATAAGGAGATTTACCGGCACATTTTTCTCGTTAGTATATTGAAAAAATGGGGGCATGTTCCCGTGAACTGTCGTTGTATAAAGGGCTTTTACAGGTCCTATAATCCAAGAGTTTACTTCCGCTATAGCTCCAATAATCAGAAGGATCCCCATCACAGGGAGAAGAAAGCCTAGATTATAGTTTCCTAAAAAGATACGCATCGCTTCCATCACACCTGACACTAAACTAATCTTTTCTTTAGGGATCACAATTCCGATCGCAAGAGAGCCTAGCATAAAGAGAAAGAAGGTAATCCCAGCTGCTAAAACAATCGCTCTTGGGTAATTTTTTTGAGG
>CAZBHP010000146.1:0-3952 GCA_964491795.1 uncultured bacterium
AAATAAGAGATGCAGGCGAGTTAAAACATGTAATTTATAACTTAAAAGACTATATCATCATTATCATAACCACCCTGCATTTTATATTGCTGCTGTTCTAAATCGTTAGCTTGACGTTCAACGCATTTAACAATTCATGAGGTAGATTTTCGGCATCTCCTCTTATCTTCTCAGAAAGCTTACAGGAAAATTGATTCTGATTTTTCCTGTTTGCCATCCAGACAAATATTTCTTTTTTAATTGATTCATCAGTTTTCTCTAAAAAATCGCATCCCATCTCATAAAACAGTTCCTTAAACGTTATAGGAACTGCTTCATAATAATTTTCATGACTCTGTTGATACTTCTCCTGACATTCTACTTTAAAACAACAAGTAATTAAGATGGAAGGTGCTCTAATAATGTAGACTGTGTTAGTATACATCCATGTTTAGAAGTCAAAGATGGTAGTATGACTGACGAAGAAATCGTTGCCTGTGTTAAAAGATTGGTAATTCAAGGGAAAAAAGTTGGTGATATCTGCCGCGAAAGCGGAATTAGTTATCGGACGATCCAAAAAGTTCTGCGTGATCAAAGCCCACTCTCACTTGTTGTCCGTTTACGTTTAGAAGACTACTGCAAAAGAAGCGGGCATCTACTGAAAAGCTCTATCTAGGCAAATCTTCGAGATATTTCTTTTTCGGGGGCTTCTGAGCAAGGATGCCTAAGGCGTGGACTTTTTCGGGCGTTCCTAACATCTCTTCGAAATATGCAAACTCTAGATGACCGAAGTGGGCATACTCTTTTTCCACCTCTTCAACACTTTTGTTCTCGAAAACACGCTCATAGGCTGCAATCATAAGGCCAGTGCGATCTCGACCAAAGATGCAATGGGCAAGCATTTTGTGTTTCACACCACCCTGGTTTTTCTGACGGATGTAATTGACAATCTGCAGAAAATCGACTACGTCTTCGTAAGATGGATAATCGCCAAACTCTGGAATATGGACAAGATAGCGCGGCACTCCCGGGAGGGGAAGGTCGGGAATGTAGGAGAAATTAATCACAATATCGATTCCAGCTCGGGCCATCTTGATAAGCTGCTTTGTGTTGGGAAAAGCGGAACGGTAAAGATCAGGGGCATTTTTCTGAAAATTGTTAAGAGATGGGATAGAGATATCGTTTGGCATAGGAGGCTTATAATCATCAATTGCTACTGGAAAGAGTATGTCTACAATATCTCCCCTCTCTTCAGCAAAGTATTCATAATGACTTTCTGGAATCTCTTGATAATCCACTAAATCCTCCCCCTATCTAATAACTATGATCATGAATTTCTGTTTTGCCTCGAAACGTATTGTAGAGAATAAAACCGTAAAGTAAAACTAGAGGGACGCCAATGAGGGCGATCACAAGAGCGACCTCTAGCGTAGTTTTAGAAGCGGATGCGTTATATACGGTAAGACTCCAAAGCTCTCTATTCAGGCTAGAAATAACAACATGAGGAAACGTACCTACAGCAAAAAGAAGGAATAGAAAAGCGATTGCAAGCATAGAAAAAAAGAAAGAAAGTCCATACCTCTTTTTGTAAGCTGTAAAAATTTCAATAAGAAAACAGGCTAAAAAAACAAAGGGGAGGATCCACAAGATCGGCATCTTCATAAAAGGATCAAGCATATAAGGGTGGGCCATCCATGTCCAAAAAGTCATCACTAAAAAAGAGACAAAGAAAAGAGTTGTGGTCCAAGGGAGAAACTTCTGAAGTTTACACTGTAAAACTCCTTCGGTTTTAAGAAGGAGAAAGTGGTTACCATGCATAGCAAAAAGGAAAACCGAAAAAACTCCCATTCCAACAGTGTATGGGGTAAAAAAAGAGAAAAATGAGGCATAAATCTCCCTCGCCTCATTAATCGGTACACCTTGTATAAAATTGGCAAGCAAAATCCCTGTTCCCATCACAATTCCAATACTGCTGAAACAAAAGACAGTATCCCAGGTATGACGCCACACCAGAGAAGTGTGTTTAGAGCGAAATTCAATGGCACATGCGCGAAATATAATGCCTGCGAGATAAATCATAAAAAACACGTAAAAACCGGAGAAAATAGTGGCATATGCATCTGGAAAACCGACAAAAAGCCCGCCCGCAATAGCAATCAACCATACTTCGTTCCCATCCCAAAAAGGGCCTATTGAGTTTAGAAAAATCCGTCTCTCTCTGTCGCCTTTGATAAAAAGCTGTAAAGAACCCACTCCCAAATCAAAGCCATCTAAAATTACGTAAAAGATGACTGAAACTACAATGACACAATACCAAAGGACTTGCAATAACTCTAACGGCATATATAACTCCTTATTGGTTAGGCACCTGGTAGCGATCTCTATAGTGAGCATCTTCGGGAGAACTAACACCAATCTCCTCGGGTCCATGTTGAATCTTACGGTTTAAGAGAAACACAAAAAGAGAGCCTAAAAGAGCGTAGACAACGACAAACATCATAAGAGAGCCTAGCACCTGCTCACGGCTGACCACCCGGGAGAGACCATCTTTCACACGCATCACGTTGTAGACAATCCAAGGTTGCCTTCCTATTTCTGCAGTAAACCAGCCAGCCATATTCGCAAGATACGGAAAAGCGATTGAGACCACAGCGCCCCAAAGATACCATCTCGCACGTTCCAGTCTCTTTTTCCACCATAAGAATAGTCCAACCACAGCGATAAACATCATACCAAACCAACAGTAGATCATAAGATGGTAGGAATAAAAGACAGATGGGACATGGGGCCAATCTTCTTTAGATACCTCATTAAGTCCGGTAACACTTTGGTTAAAATCGTGAAAAGTTAAAAAACTCAAAAGACCTGGGATAGCAATTCCTCGGACTTTTTCGTTTTCCATATCGACATAACCAAGAACTGTGAAAGCTGCCGACTTTTCTGTGTTAAAGACTGCTTCCATAGCAGCAAATTTTGTTGGTTGATATTTTGCTACAAGTCTCGCTGAACTGTCTCCTGAAATAAGTTGAAGAGAGAGGGCGATCACCGCTGCTACAAGCCCCATCTTCATCGTGCTACGGGCAAACACAAGGTGTCTTCCCTTCAAAAGGTAATAAGCTCCAACGCTGATCAGAAGAAAAATCCCCATCAGAAAGCAACCCAAAAGAACATGGCACACACGGTCTAAAAAAGAGGGACTAAAATAGATTTCCCAGAGGTTGGTAATGACAGCACGTCTATTCGCACCCTCTCCGATAATTTTGTAACCGCTTGGCGTCTGCATCCACGAGTTTGCCATCACAATCCAAGTTGCACTAAAAGTCGCTCCAAAAGAGACTAAAATCGTCGATAGATAGTGAATCGTAGGTTTCACCCGGTTCCACCCAAACAGCATAATCCCTAAAAAACCGCCCTCCATAAAAAAGGCAAAAATCCCCTCTGCAGCTAGAAGCGAACCAAAGACATCCCCTACAAACTTAGAAAACGTCGACCAGTTGTTACCAAAAGCAAAAAGGAGAACAAAGCCTGTAGCTACACCCATTACAAAAAAAAGGGAAAAGATACGCGTCCAAAACTGAGCCATTTTTTTATACAGAGGATCTTTTGTTTTTATATAAAGGCCTTCTATGTAAATCATCATCCAAGAAAGGCCAATTGTCATTGGGGGAAAAAGATAGTGGAAGGTCACAGTAAAACCAAACTGCAGCCTTGCTAAAAAAAGAGTATCCATAGGGACATATTATATCTACAGCCGTTTGAATTACAAATAAGATTTTCACTTCTATAGTTTATAAAATTTTGAGGCTTGCTTACTCATGTTACGCTAGCCGCTAATCGCGGCCGCATAACATGAGTGATTAATCAAAAACTAAGTGGGAGAACTGCTGCTCGCATAGTCCTCCCACACCAACCAGTTGGGCGGCGCGATAGAGCGAAGCGACCAATTAATCAAAGAATCCTTAAATCGCAAAAG
>CAZBHP010000147.1:0-3936 GCA_964491795.1 uncultured bacterium
ATAGGTTGAGAATTTTAGATAGCCTGCATCTCTTATTTTTCATCCGTCTGCATCGGCCCTGTTTTTAACAGGGGCCTTCTTCGACGTCGACCTGTGGTCTGATAAAAAACAAGAGCGCATGCTTCCTAAAAAGGTCATATGCTTTTTAAAAGACTATAAAAGAACTTCCTTCTGAAGAAGAAAGAGGTCTAATATCCTTTGCGATTTGTTAACCTTATCTAAACAAATAGTAAATATTTTTCTGCATAGTGGGTGACATTTTCAGTTAAAAATATTATAGTACGAAACTGCAAATTCTACTGAGATTTGTATCTGTAGAAATAAAAAATCATAGGAGATTTTTATGTTGTATGTTTTTAAACCGCGCCTTCTTATGGCAGCAAGTGTTACCACTCTTCTTTTTTCAAAAAGCGCACCTTTGTGTGCTATGTGGTCGAGCGCAATGCCTATTTCAGAAGCGCCCAGTATGATTAATCCAACCCCTTCGAATCTTGCTATCGATGCTAATTCGAATGCCATTACAGGATGGCTACAAGGGGAGCTTGGAACCGATAACGTCTTATACACCTCTTCTTTACCAGGGGGCGCTTCAAGATGGAATCTTGATGTCGTGTTATATGAAGGGACAGCTCCACAATTTGCGACGTTCCCCCTTCTTTTTGCGAATAAAAACGGTGTTATTCGGGCTGCCTGGGCCAATTTTCACCAAGGCGATACAAGTTATGATGAGACGTCATTAGCCACGACAGCACAACAAACGCTTGGCTATTATTGGCCATCTTCTGTGGGCTCTGATACGTTGACTGGGTTTCCAAATGGCGGTAGCGTTGGAGTGGATGAGTCTGGTAACTGTATCGCTCTTCTAGCAACAGTTTCTGACTCGAATAGCAATACACCACCTTTTTCTATCAACTATTTCGCTTTTAATAGTGACACAAACAGTTGGAGCGGCCCTGTTAATTTAGATACAGACGGCTCTTACGCATCGCCTGCCGTTTTTGCAGCTAGCGCAAAGGGGGATGCTGTTTTAGGATGGAGAGCTGACTCTACGCTGAAAACAGCACGCTATAGCTTTGCAGAAAATAGTGTGACACCAATTAATGAGATTCCTCTTCCTTCGGGGACAACCAATGTAGGATTTATCCAAGGCGCTATGGGAGATAACGGTGATGTTGTCGCTGTTTTTAGCGTACAGATCGCCTATGAAAGTAATTTTTTCCTCTACGCCTCTTTTTTGCCAAAAGGAAGCGAGATTTGGACCTTCCCAATACCTATATCTGATCCTACTAACAACAGTAACGGCATGCTTTTGTCCGTAAAAACAGATAAAAACAGTGACTCCACTTTGGTATGGGGAGAAGTAACACCCGATAACACTTTATACATAAGAGCGGCAACTTTGCCATTTGGAGAAGACTTATCGGAAATATCTAACTTGACAAGTCCCTCTCCCACAACCCCTACGACACCGAGTGACTCATCTAATATTCTACTCGATATCGATGCGTGGGGTAATGCTGTAGCGGTTTGGCAATTTTTAGTAGATGGTGAATCTACCGTACAAGTTGCCTCTTGCTTAAAAGGGGGCTCATGGGCTCCTGGTCAAACCCTTTCATCAACAGGTTTTATGCCGAGGGTTGCCTTAAGTGATCAAGGCACAGCTGTTGCTGTATGGTTAGATTCAGAAACAAGTTATCTAAAAGGCTCTAGAAACAACCGTCTCTTTCCTATAATGAGACCCTCTAGCTTTGGTGGTTACATTGTAGAGGCAGGTGATGACTATAATCTTCATTTGCATTGGAGCCCCAGCACAGCGCCAAATGTCTTAAATTATCAAATATTTAAAGATGGCGAGCTTCTTGCTAATGTTTCCGGTGATGGTCCTTATACCTATGTTTACACTCTTGGTTGTGACTCTCTAGAAGATGCAGCTTACACTTTAGTAGCTGTAGCTTCTAATGGTAATAAAAGCACGCCGCTTCCTCTAGTTTTATCAAACTAAGAAGCTTTTCTTAAGGGAGCTAATTTCGCTCCCTTTTTATAGTCTTTTAAAAATACATGGAATTACGAAAAAGATCTATTTCTATGCTCTTCTTTCTATTTTAGTAAAAGCATATGATATAAATGCCTGAATCTAAAAATATAAGGAGGGCGTAATGAAAAAAACACTTTTACTTTGTGTAAGTCTCTTGGTAATGCGAGGAGTTGTTGCTGAAGAGAGTAAAGTTATCGAGCTTGTGGCGGAAGAGTTCGCATCTTTTGTTGAGAATGCTGAAAAACCTGTTGTGGTTGATTTTTATGCTACATGGTGTGGTCCCTGCCAAGAGATGAAGCCTGTCTTTGAAGAATTGGCAAGTGAAGAAGAGGCTTGTGTATTTGCCTCTATTAACATTGACAAAGCACCTTTGATTGCAGCTCAGTACCATGTTGCCATGATTCCTGCTTTCGTTGTCTTCAAAGAAGGAAAAGCCTGTGGCAAAATAGAAGGGAGATTACCTAAAGGAGAGCTTTGGGTTGAGCTAGAAAAGATTTTGGCAGGTGATACAATGCATATCTTGCCGATTGATCATGCTCAAGAGCTAATCATGGCGCTCAGTCAGAAAAATATTGACGTAGTCAAGACTCTTCTTTCTGAAGGTGCCGACCCTAACGTTCCCTGGGTAGTTGGCGCGCACTCTTTTTTTCCATTAGAGCAGGCAGTCCTACTTGGATATCAAGAAGGGGTGGAGCTGCTCACCAATTCTGGAGCTCTTATGAGCAAGGAAGTGGAAGAGGCTATCCGAAGTAAGATCGTAATGCACGAAGATTTTCTAGAAAAGATGGTAGCTAGCTTAAAGTATGCAGAAGAGCAAATAGCAATGTTCAACTTTCCAGAGTCACAAGAAAGAGTCTCTGGCAATCAAGATCTATTGTCTCGCTTTACTCAAGCAATTCAAAATAGAGAGCTTTTAGAGAAACTTCTAGAAGAGGGACTCGATGTAAACACCGTTTTTTCTCTCGGTGTTTTTGAGACCACTCCGCTTGCCCTTGCTATCTTCTTTGATAGTAGAATAGCTTTAGATCTTCTAATTTCCAAAGGTGCACTTCTTACTACAGAAGTAGAGGATGTGCAGGGTGTGAAAAAGTCTTTACGTGCTAGTCTTCAAGAGACCATTGAAGAGGCTCGGAAAACAATTACCCAAGCGCGTGAAATTCTCGCATCATTTATAGTCTAAAAAAGAAGAGGAGGGTATTTCTACCCTCCTCTTTTTCTATCTTCCTACATCCTCACTAAGAGAGGCTGCAGTTTAGACTCTTGATTCGCCACTAGCTGCTAATGCTGCTTCGTCAGCTAAAGAGACTGTTGGAATAACAGTTCCAGTTGGCGTATATGATGCCAAAGGTGATGGTGCTGGTGGTGCCGCCTGTGCCGCTACCGAAGGAACAGGTACCGCAGCAGGTCTTGATTTCTCTTCTAGACTCTGTTTTAGTCTTGCAATTTCTGCATCTCTGTCTCTAATCGCAGCATCAGCTCGTGCTCTCAAAGCTCCTAATGACTCTTCGCCTGCTTTGCGTACACCTTCGATCTCTGTTCCAAGTTGAGTTACTCGATCTGCTAATCCTGGAACTCTAGCAGCATCACGTTCTGCGGTCGCAAGTCGAGCCGTTAAATCTGTATGTGCTGCAGCTGCTGCTCTTGCGGCTGCTTGTGCAGTTGCAAGTGCTGCAGTTAGCTCTTCAACTGCACCAGCTGCAGTATTTGCAGCTTCAAGTTGTGCTCTAAGATCTACAACCTCTGCGTTTGCTCTTTCGTGGGCAGTTTGAAGAGTTGCTAAAGCAGCTGCGGCGTCTCCAGCATCTGCTGCAACGTGTGCTGGGTCTGCTGGGTCTGCTGGATTATCAGCTGGAGGTTTTTGAGAAGTTGCTACGCTATCTGCTTTTGCAAAGAAAGCTTTC
>CAZBHP010000148.1:0-3927 GCA_964491795.1 uncultured bacterium
CACGGAGAAACACTCCCATCGGCTCAGTTTCTCTTGCAATCTGTGGATAGTCAACAAGCCACTCTTTATAAGTCTCCCCATTTTCAGCAATGTAATAGGCTGTCTTTTTTTCAGCTAACTGTGAAATCACAGAAAATCTAGAAAGCGGATGATCTGGAGAAAGGCTTATACTAAAATAAGATCCAATCAACACTCCCCATAAAATAGTTGCTCCGGAAAGGATGGTAGCAAGCTTAAGCATCCGTTTTTTTACCCCTTTAAGATGGGGGAAGGCAAACCACAAATAAATGCTAGCAAGCAAAAACACAAGTCCATAACCGGCATCAGAGATAATCATTCCCCAGAAAAGGGCAAAAGACCAGACAATCCAAGGAGAAGGATCTTTATCGGTAATAGAGGGGGTATCATAGACTTCAACTAGATCTTGACCAATCCGCGCAATCCCTTCATTTTCAAGATAAGTTGGCACCACATCGTCTTTATGGATCGATATTTCTTGAACGATAATGGCAAGCCCTGAGATTAAACCTTTTATAGAAGAGACCTTATTCTCAGGCACCCAGGCTTCAATTCCAAAAAGTTTGCCATCTAAATAATAGTCAACATCGCTTTGAGCAAACTGCAAATGGATCACATTTAATTCTTGCAAAAGATGATCTTGGAGAAACTCTTTGTAAACAGCAAGACCGCTTAAAGTTTTCTCTTTTTGGTGGGAGATCTTTTCAAGGCGCTCTTTCTCTTTTCTTACCCCTTTCAAAGGCTTTTGAATTTTTACTTCTGTGAAAAACGGGTGTGCAAATTTCTCTTTGCCTAGGTGGAGATAGTAATCAAAATCAAACGACCTTCCTAGATAGATTGGAAGCTCTACCACAGGATTTTCAAGCAGCTTGTCGTGTCTTATAAAAAAGAACTGAAGAACCCTATTTGTCTCTTTTGCAACACCTTCTAGGGAATGTAAATCAAAATCTCCAAAGGGTTCAATTCTCAAGATTTCTAAATCTAAAACTCTGAGCTCTTCATGGAGGTTTTCTATCTCTTTTTTTAAAGAGAGGATTTTTTGGATAAGGGTTGGACCATCTGGAAAGTCGACTGTTTCCTGGGCTACTACTTGTTGTTTTTTCAAAATATGGAGCGCTTGCTTTAACTCTTCAATATGCTTAGGAAACAAGTGAGGTTTTTGTCCAGAGACAGAAATGAACTCAAAATCCCCGATTTTTTGCGCCCTTTCAAAAAAAAGATTTTGATCATCAAAAGGTCCTAAAAAGAGGAATTTTTTCATCTCTTTACGCATAGAGCATCTCCTCCCCTGCTTTTTTAGCTGTAATGTGTTTTTTAGCAACTTTTGCCTGGGCTACAGCCTGAAGATTTTGATCGCCCAGGAAAATACGGATCTTAGCAATAGCTTCTTCTAGCTGAGGTATCAACCGTTTTTCAAACAGATTTACACGGATCGTGATCGTTCTAAGCTCACGCTGCAAGATCTCTTTTTTTTCCTCTATCACCAAAATCTTTTGGTACGCTTTTTTTAATGAGCGAAATAAGATAATAGCCTCATCTACCCAAACGGGCTGAGGTAAGAGAAAATTATTCGGTTCTCTAAAGACGACATCTTGAAAAAAAGGGACATCGATACCTGCAACGTTTTCTATAGTACGCTCTACCCTTTCGATCTGTAAGCTTTCTAAAAGGTCAGAAATAGAGGGATCTGTAAAAAGCCTTGCTTGGCTACTTAAGTCTCTTTTTTCTTGTCGATAAAGGTTTTTCTGCTTTTCTAGCTCCTCTCTCGCCTTGCTTACTTCTAACTGCAACACCATTTTTTTAAGCTGCAGAGTCGGCAAATACTTCTTAAAAAGAGCACTCTTTTTTTGCAGTCGTACCAGCTCTATCTTTGTAAATCTGAGTTGCGTCATCGCCTTATTTCTTCCAATACTTATCTAGAAGTTCTGTTTTTATTCCCACTTCATGCGGATCAAAGCAGTGTGCAAGGATCTCCCAACCAATATCAAGGGCTGTACAAAGAGGAAGATTTACCTCTAAATCCATCAATCTCTCTTCAAATAAAGTTGCATATTCTATCAGCTTCTCATCCCATTTTGAGAGTCGAAAGCCCATACTATCAAGTTCACGAGCTTTTAGAGATTCTGCATAAAGTCTAATCATAGTGTTCATAAGAGCTCCATGATCTTCACGGCTCTTAGGACCTCCTACAACATGTTGCTTTAATCGAGAAAGAGAACCAAAAGGCTCAATTCTGCCATTTCTCAAATAAAACTGACCTTCAGTAATATACCCTGTATTATCTGGAACAGGATGAGTTACGTCATCACCTGGCATCGTAGTCACTGCAATCACGGTAATTGAGCCAGCACCGTCAATATCGATTGCCTTCTCATAACGGGAGGCAAGCTCGGAATAAAGTGAACCTGGGTAGCCCCGGTTAGAAGGAACTTGATCCAAACTAATCGAAATTTCTTTGAGAGCTTCCGCAAAAGCGGTCATATCTGTTAAAAGAGCAAGCACCCTTTTTCCCTGCTGTGCAAACTGCTCTGCAGCTGTAAGAACCATGTCAGGAATCAAAAGACACTCTACTGCATAATCTGTCGCTCGGTGGACAAAAATAGCAGTCCTCTCTAATGCACCCATTTTCCTTGCGTTGTCAATAAAGGCGTATACATCATCTTGTCTTGCCCCCATAATTCCAAGCAAAACAATATCTGCATCAGTTTGGTTTGCAATTCTCATAAGCAACTGATTATAAGGCTCTCCGGCGACTGAAAAAATAGGGATCTTTTGCGATTCTACAAGACTATTGAAAACATCGATCATCGGGATATTTGTCTGAATCATTCGATGAGGGACGACCCGTTTTACAGGGTTTGCAGGGGGTGTTCCAATTTCGACTCTCATTCCTTCAATTTTAGGACCGCCGTCGATTGGCTCTCCAAGGGCGTTAATCACCCTTCCTAAAATTTGGCCACCTACTACCACGTGCATGGCTCTTTTTAGAAATACGGCTCTATCGCCTGTAGAAAGACCACGAGTTGATCCCATTGCTTGGATCATAACTCTATCTTGGTCAAAGCTAATAACTGCGCCGTAGAGATGGGTTCCATCTTTTTTATCAACGCGTACGACTTCACCGATCCTTACATCTTCAGCTTGGATAATAAAGGTGCTGTTGTCAATCTCAAGAATCTCTTCATAATACTTTTGCATCTAGCGTCGAGCTCCTTTTTTCTCTAGAGAGGCTAGAGAGACAGTCTCTCCTATAATCTCTTCTTCTGTCTCCATCTTCTCAATCTCTTGTTCAACTGCTTTAAAGGCTTTTTTGTATACATCTGAACTGAATTTGAGATGGTTTAAACCTCTTATTTCACTTTGCAGCTTAAGGAAAGCATTTTTTGCTTGGTCCGCATTCTTAAAGAAAAAGCGTGTCTCGAAAATTTTATGCATTAGTTGAAACTGCAGTTTCTGCTGTTCTATCGAGCAGTAGGCATCTTCGGGATCGAAGGCGTTTTGCTGCAAGTAGACAAAGGAGAAAAGCTCAGCTTTAAGGTATGTAATAATATCTTCTATATTCGTTCCCTCTTGACCTACCACTTCCATACGGCGAGCTACTCGATCCCCTTCTTCTAAAATAGAACGGGCTTGACGAACCCACTCAGCCCACATAGGAACATCATCTTTCATATCTTCACTCACAATATCGATATACTTTGACCAAGAAAGGAGTGGATCGATTGCAGGGTAACGTCTCATATCAGAAAACTCGCGAGAAAGGCATATAAAACCACCGACTACTACAAGAGTTGCTTGGGTAACAGGCTCGTTAAAGTTTCCCCCCGCAGGAGAAATCGCTCCGATAATCGTAACAGAGCCTTCTTTCCCCCCTTTAATTTTCACAACGCCAGAACGCTCATAAAAAGC
>CAZBHP010000149.1:0-3916 GCA_964491795.1 uncultured bacterium
GTCTTTCAGACGCGAGCCCGAGGCGATGCTTGATTTGTCGAAGCCAGAATTGGCTCTAGTGGGAGTGCAGAGGGGCTATGCGTGAGCAGCCCCTTTGCTATTTAAGAACTCTTCTTCTATAAGTCTATAAAGCGAATAACCTATAAAAATCCTATAAACTATAGCAAAAGAGAAGAGCTACTGAAAGCTTGCTTTCAGTGGCGCTTCTCTTTTGTTGAGGGCCTTAGTTGAGTTGGGTGGGATAGATGGCGATCAGCTCTTTCATGATATTCATTGTTTCTTCGAGCTGTAGGTCGTTTTGGCCTACAAGGTCGAGATCGAGGTCGTATTTATCGAGTTGATGAATCTCTTTGAGAAAGTTTTGATAGCTTGGGTTTTGTTCTATGCGTAGGAGTGAGTGTTTGGCAAGAGAGGGGGTGATTTTTTGGAGGAAGGAGAGTTTTTTTTGGGCATTTTTCTCCATGGCTTTCTTGAGGCGTAGGCGGTAAAGATGGTGGACATCAGAGAGGTCATCTTCAAACTGGGGAGAGATCTGGTCATTCACAAGGGGATATTTAGAGAACTTCTCTCCAATGTCCATGTAAGAAAGATAGCCTGGGACATCGATGTCGGCTTCCACACCTACAAGCTGAGGGGTGCGGCCTCCAACGGTGTAATAAATCCCTCTTGTGACTTTATATTCTCCCTGAGGATTTACTTTATCAGGGTTGGTCCCTTCCAGGGTAAAGGTTTGATAAGTCCCTTTTCCGTAAGAGACTTCTCCTACGATAAGAGCTCTTCCCCAGTCAGCCAGAGAAAGGGCTACGATTTCTGAAGCGGAAGCAGAGGCTCGGTTAATGAGGACGATAAGAGGGCCGTTATAGGTTGCCTCTTCATTTAAGCTTCTTAGACGCTGGCACTGTCCTGTGCAGTCTTTAATAGAGGCAATGACCCCTTTCTGAAGAAACATTCCAGCGACATTTACCGCCTGTGGAAGGAGGCCGCCCGAGTTATTGCGTAAATCGAGGACAATGCCCAGGAGATTATGTTTTGCTTTGATCTCTTCTATTGCAAGGCGTATGTCCTCAGAAGAAGAGTGGACGGGGTCTTGATAAAAAGAGTGGAGAGAAATATGGCCAATGACTCCATCACCATAAGGTTCAACTTTTGCTTCATAACGTCTCTCGGTTAGGACCACCTCGTCGCGCTCTAAAATCACGTCAAATTTCTCTTCGTCTCCTGAGGTGTTTTCTCTAAGCAGAGTGAGGATCACCTTGGAGCCTTTAGTTCCTCGTATCAATTCAACAGCTTCTGAGAGATCCATTCCAATAACGGGCTCATGATTAACCGCAATGATCTTATCGCCTACTTTAAGTTCTCTAGAGCGGCTGGCAGGACCACCTTCTACAATATGAACAACAGAGAGGCCGTTTAAATCATCGCGGAGTTGAGCTCCAATACCAAACAGCCTTTGCTGCACTTGAATAAGGAACTGGCGGGCTTCTGAAGGTGTGAAATACATGGTATGCGTGTCCAGGGCATAGGCAAAAGACTTGAGAAAGTAAGTGTAGGCCTGCTTTTTCTGTTCTAGTTTAGAGGTGGCAATAAGCTCTCTTTCTCTATTTAAGCGTCTTTTATCGATCCTTTGAAAGAAAAGCTCACTCTGTTCTTGAGAGGTCAGTTGGCGGGCAGCTTTTGCTTGTAACGACTTGATTTTTACTATTTTAAGGGTTAGTTCCTTATTGTTTTTAGCCCAGCCGGCCTCGTGAACGTCTTTGGCATGAACCTCCTCAAGAAGATCCTCTTTCTTAATTTTAGCCTCTAAAGAGTTTCTCCTTTCGATAGCTTTAAGCATAAGAGAATAGATCTCTTCAAAATGGGAAAATTTTTGACTCTTATACTCTCCGACAATTGTAGAAAGGAGCTGAGGGGTAGGGGCAAGGTAGATAGAGATCTCCTCTTCCATTAAATACGTTTTTAAAGGGTCTAATTCCTCAAGAAAGTTGATTAGAGTCCTTTCGGCCACCTCGGGATTAAAGCTCTTATAATGGGCATGAGCGCGCAAAATCTCCTCAGATTTGGAATAGACGTCTCCCGGCGAGAGGTTGATGGGAGGGGTAATGCCCCATATGTAAACGCAAGCTATTGATAAAAAGACGGTTAAAGATTTCATTCGCGCTCCCTATAAGCTCGTTTTTGGCCTTTTACGAGAAAAAAGACATAAGATCCCAGTTTAAAGGGAAGTTTTGTAAAAGGGCAAGTTTGTATGCTTAATTGCTTATTAAAACTCTAACTATCATGTAAGACAACTTTTTTCTATATTTTTTGGTTTTTTTCAAAAAAAGGCCGAGTTTCTTTGCTTCCCAGCGTTTTTTTGTTGCTATCAACTCATTTTTATGTAACAATTACTTATCTCAAAGGGCAATAGGATGTAAAGAAACCGAAAAGCAGCACCCGCTACTTGAAGGTTTTTGGAGAGAGAAGGAGAATACCAATGGATCATAAAGAAGACGTTTCTCATAGAATGGAGGAACGACCTCAAGACGCCCCTAAAAGAAGGGTTGTGTCCATTACGGAAGCCGCTCGAATTAATAATGTAACTAGACAAGCGATCTACGTTGCTATTAAACAAAAAAAGCTTAAAGCGTGTAAAGACGCGACTCGATGGACTATTGATCTCAATGATCTAGAAGAGTATCGTCTCCAAAAATACTCACGCTCAAGGTCTACGTTTAATGGGGAATTACTTTTTGATAATGACAAGGGATTTTACTCTGTCAACCAAGTTGCCAAAATTCTCGGGGTTCCTGCCCAGAAAATCTATTATGCTACTCGTATCGGCATGCTCAAAGCAAGCCGTAGAGGAGCCGCTTGGGTCGTCCATACGGAAGATGTCAAAGAGTATCAGGAAAAATACCTAAGCAAAAAGATTGTTTCTCAAGAACATTCATCAGCGGTTATGTAGTAGATGCTCACCTTAGGGTGGCGTACAAGTAATACCGGAAAAGACATATTTTATTTCAAATATGTCTTTTTCTTTTTGTAAAAAAACTATTTTAAAATAATAGAGGTTTTTATGGCAACATCTGTAGAGGGCAATTTGAGAACACCTTTTGGAGTAGATACTTCTTTTGCGGAGGTTTTTATGGCAACGCCCCCTGTAGAGGACACTAGAGCACCTTTTGGAGTAGATGCTTCTTTTGCGCACGATGAAAAAAAAAGGATTAAGATAGCAGATGAATTTGCGCGAGAAGGTGGAGCATCTCCAGAAGTGCCGCCTCGAACATGGAGTGCGAGTGCTGTTCCGACAAAGGGCCTCCTTAAACATCGTCGTTGTGAGACCTCTGATGCTAGCGAAAAGGAATTCCGCTCTCTAATGGGCCGTTTAGAGGCAGACGCCTCAAAGGTAGAACCCTTTGCAACGGCATTAGAAAGAGTAGAATGTTGTAATGCTTTGGTGAAGGTCGTGTTAGGAGATGTCCATTCTAAAGAGATTGAGGATGCTTTCATAGATACAATTACCCTTTACACCCCTGAAATAGGAGACGATTGTCATTATTTTATTGAGAAAATCCAGGTGCATGAATTTCTAAGGGATGTGGACAAGCAATTGAGAGATGCACGGACTCCTCAAGAGCTGGATACGGTGATGAGTAATTGTACCCTCTTATTTTCAACAGCATGTGCAAAACGAGCTACTTTGAAAGTGCGGTCAGAGCAAAAGAGGATCTATGGCGATCACTTAGGTGGATGGTCTGTGAAAGAGCACTCCTCTACTCCAGGTTCTTTGCTTTTGGGGCAACCCGAGACCCCACTCCAGGCCCCACTCAAGCTCTCATTTCGTTCGCCTCCCCCCTTTTTTGGAAGATAGACGGTTCGTGATTAAAACCCGGTTGGCTACTTATTTCATCCACTAGGCGGCTCTCTGACGGATGAG
>CAZBHP010000150.1:0-3814 GCA_964491795.1 uncultured bacterium
TAAAAAGAAATTGCACAAGTTCTTCGGGTGATTGACTTGGTGAAAGAAGCTCGGGATGAAGAAGACGTTCTTTGATTTCTGCCTCAAGACCGTTTAGAACTTCTTGGTAGGGATTATTGGGGACTTCTCTAGTTCCGAGGGGAAGAGCAAAATGTGTTTTCAATAAATCCGGCTCCACAATGGAGACTGAGATGTTATAGGGTTGAACTTCAATGCAAAGCGATTCAGAAACAGATTCTAAGGCTGCTTTGCTAGCTGCATACATACTGCCGTAGGGTGGAGTGCAAAAAGCGTTGGGAGAACTAATGTTGATGATGTGGCCTCTCTTATGATTTCTCATAGTAGGAAGAACAGCTTGAATGAATCTAATAGGGGCGAAAAAATTTACCTCCATTTGTTCTTGAATTTCTTTGCCCGTTAGCAATTCAACAGGGCCTATAAGAGCATATCCTGCGTTATTAATCAGAATATCAATATGCCCTTCCTTTTGCAGAATGGTTTGGATGGCAGTCTGGATAGATGCCTCATCCATTAAATCTACAGCAAGAAAATGTAGATTATCCTTCACAGGAAGAGAAGTCTTATTCGAGGGTCTGATGGTGCCATACACAGTGAATCCCTTATTTACCAAATGCTCAGCCGTTGCAAGCCCAACTCCTCTGGAGGCACCCGTAATCATAACTATCTTGTTCTCGTGTGTAGGTTGACAAGATAACTCCCCACAAACAAGCCCTGGGATCCAAAACAATGAAAAAACACCGCCAAATAACCACTTCATGTAACACTCCTTAAAATACCTGATGTGAAAAACAATAATACAAAACCAATGATAAAACGATAAGAATGATAAAAAAAAAGAATCTTTAAAAGGATAGTAGTTCTTCAGTAATCGTTTGAAGAAAATGATTACATTATTTCTTAGAAGATTTTTCTGAATGCTTTTTCTATCTTGCACATCCTATCGCCAAAGGCGCGATCCTGCATATCCTGTTCTTATAAACGGGAGAAGAGGCGGCGGGCGAGGGTGTAGACTTTATCGATGAGATACCAGAGGATGGTGGCGTAGATGTTGTTGGCCATGTGGGCTGCGATGGCACCGCCAAGGCCGCTTCTTTGGAACGCTGGGAAAAAGGTGCGTAGCGAGGTGAAGCCGGTTTGCAGGGCTTGGCTTAAGCGGTCTCTATGTTGATTATGAAAGTGGGCGATGCCAAAGAGCCAGGCATTCACAATATTTTGGGTTTTTTGGATGACTCTTTCTGCGGTGGAGCTGTAATCGTGATTGGCGATGAAGGAGGCGATAAAAAACGAAGAGCGGACGGCGAAGCGAAAGACGGGGGGAAGAAGGTAGCGAAAAAAGATCTCTTCAAAGATAGGGGCGATCAATAGGCATTTGAAAAGGGAGTTCTTTCCTAAGGCGCCGAAAGGGTGATTGCGTAGGCAGGGCTCGCGGAAAGGGAGAGCTAAAAGGAAGAGAAGTTTAGGAACGAGCCATAAAACAAAAGTGTTGGAGGAGTTTAGATAAGAAGAAAGGCCATCTCTCATGGCGTCAAAAAGAAGAGAGCCTATCCCAAGAGTTGCTATAGAAATAGCTACTTGAACAAGTGGTGAGAAGGTTGGGAGAAACGTATTAATCTGACTAAAGATGAGGTAGACGGGCTTCATAAGAAGGCCAAAAGCTGAGAGGACAACTCCGTTTACTATATTTGCAATCACAGGGAAGACAAGGCAAGAGAGGGCGATTGCTCCTACTACAAGAGCTACTTGGACATACTGATTATCTAAAATTTCTTCCCAGGAAGCGGTGCGAAGGAAATCAATCCCTTCGGTTATATGACGAGGCAGAGAAGAGATGGTCTCTAAAATCTCATCGATTCTTCTTGGGATTGAATCAACTGTTTCTTCGATAGCTCTTGGTATGTGGGCAACGAAAGAAATAATGGGATCAAATGCAACAGCTGGCATTACAAATCCTTCTAGTTACCGAGGCACGAAAAGAGATTTAAGGCCGCTAAAAAGCATGCCAATTGCTGCAGCAACACATCCGTTAGCCGAGCGTGCGCTCCATGAAGCAAGGGGGCCATGCTCTTCTAATGCGGGTCGATTAATAAACTCAGCATACACCCCATTGATCACACCTGCAAAAAGTCGATCGACAGAAGCGCGCATAAAATGGGAAAAGCCGTATAAGATAGCCACAGCAATTGAAAAGACTCTCTCTGCGATAGCTCGTACGGTTGGAGAGGTGATCTGCGTGATAAGCGCTACACCAATGGTCGTGAGAAAAAGATCGAAGAAGATTGTGTCTACAATGGGGGTTGTTATAGTTCTATCTACTATAGCTCTTATTTGATACGGGGATGGAACTACAGCTGGTCTTCGTATGAGGCCAGTTAAGATCCGCACGCCCCAAAAAAGATTCTTCTGATTTTGTGGGTCGCGAGGGTTAAAAAAAGAGGTCCAACGTTGAATTCCCCCTTTACAAGCCTCAATTGAAAAATAGGCGCCTACGGTAAGAACTACTGAAATGGCAAGCTGTAAGAGTGCTGGTAGATGAGAAGCTGGTATCAGGAGAGGAGCTGTAATATACGAGACTGCTCGATCGACAAGACCGATACCCCCCATGAGAAAGACAAGGAACGGGGGTGTTAAAAAGCAGAGAATAGCAATGCCGCTAATAATAGCGGCTGTTCGAACGTACGGATTGTCTAAAAAGGAATATTCGGCGGGGAGGGCTGTGTTGTAGGGTGAAGATAAGACCCCTCCAATCAAGCGACTATCCCTGTGTGCTCTTTGCTAGACGTGACTTAAGGCGTGCAGCCTTATTTTTAGTGAAAAGACCTTTTTTCACTGCTTTATCAAGTTCGCTATAGAGAGCATTTTTTGCTTCCGTTTTGCTTTCACCACTTGCAAGGGCAGCAAAAGAGCTACGTGCAGTTTTGATTTTGCTCTTCATCATACGGTTACGTAAAGTTTTTTTTACGTCTTGCTTGTGCCTTTTAGCAGCAGTAGGAGCTTTAGGGCGCTTTTTTCCTTCTTGGGCTTCATCAGCCATAGGTCCATTCTCTCAGTTAAAAATAAAGAAAGTAGCAACATACCACAAACGGTCGTTTTATAGGGAGAACTTTTTCACCAATTTTGCAAGCCAAACGTCATATCTCGTCCGAAACCGACTAAGAAGGCTTGTCTCTAAAAGGGCATTCTTCCTCTGAATAAACTCTTCTTGCAGCTCAAAACACTGTGTAGATCGATCTCCCTGGAAGGAGAGGTTTGTAGATTTTATAGGTTCTTTAAGATTGATCCAGAGAGGGGAGGAGCGAAAAATTCTTTTATTTCCTTTCAAGACTTCCCACTGGTCGTAAAACCCTCGTTTGTCGACATAATAACAAGAAAGGGTTCGTAAATAGAGTTCGGAAGGGGTGAGAATGCGTCTATTAAAGTATTTGCCATGTAAGAGCCAAACAAGGGATAGGCCCTTCTCTCTATAACCATGAGAGCGGGCAATCGCCTCTTCTAAGGAGATCGGGGAGCACTGAATTTCAAACACAATGCCATAAGCCTCCCAAAAAACATCTGCCCTATGAGAGCCGATTTTCTTTTCCATCACAGCTTCGCCAGGTGGAAGAAGGGATATGATGAGCTCTTGAATAGACCTGTGCATCAAAAAACTATATAGTATTTTAAAAATAGATTGAGAATTTTAGATTGTCTGCATCTCTTATTTTTCATCCATCTGCATCGGCCCTGTTTTTAACAGGGGCCCTCGACTTTGGACATTTCCATAGAAAGTTAGTTTGCTTCTTTTTATGTAACCACA
>CAZBHP010000151.1:0-3791 GCA_964491795.1 uncultured bacterium
ATATTACAAACCCCTTCTATAATCAGGCATTATTTTTAACTGCGTAACTCCTAACTAATATTTAAAGTTAAAAAAAATAAATCGACAAATATATTATAATTAATAGATCTAATTATAAAAAACTAAAAAAGAAAGCCAACAGAAAGAACAGCTGGAACTTGGAGCCCCTCATGGGCAACGGTTAGCTCTTTTGTGTAATAGCGGATCATCCGTAGGTCGACGACAAGCCCAAGGCTACCCCCAAGTTCGACACCAACACCTAAGAAGTTTTGGAAAAGGAGCCTTGGCATCGAAACGCCCTGGAAAAAGAGGGTCGGGCCGAAAGTACTTACTTCTACGTAGGGATGAATGAGAGGGAGTGGGAGTGGGAAAAATTTGGAGGAGAAGAAAAGAGTTGACGTGCAGAAGTCTTGGGCATCTTTATGCCAAAGGCCAAGGTTTCCTCCACCGTAGAAGGAGGCAAAAAATGGAGCACTTCCCATGCGCTGTTCGTAGAAAAGCATAAAGCCTTTGTCGGCCTCTTTTTCCCTCCCTTGCATAAAGCCCGGTTTTACAGGAGGGACAAGATCAAAGCGGCCTTTCTCGTAAAACGAAAGACTTAACTGGTGGCCGGCTCCAAAAAGAGAACTCATACAAAGAAAAAATAGACCGCTTGCGTAATTCGCTTTATATCGGAAAAATCGAAGATTTTTTTGCGAATTTTTAATTTCCGCTTTGCGGAAATGACCAGACCGACGAAGCCTACTTGAAAAGTAGGTTAGGAGGTATGGGGAAAATCTGCGGAAAAAGAGCGATTTTAACGAATGAATAGAATTACGCAAGAGGTCTAATGGTATTATACGAGACAACATTCTTTCACCGCCTTGTCGTGCACCTCTTTAGGAAGTGCTGTTTCTGAAAATTGCTCTTTGAACCCAACCCCTATGGTGTATGCTGTAGGGTTTTCTGTAAGCAGCCTATCATAGCAGCCTTTGCCGTGTCCAACTCTGGATCCCTCTTTATCAAAAGCAAGCCCAGGAACCAAGATGCAATCATACCCATTGTGACTCACCTCTCCCCCTTTAGCAGAATAGATCTCTAACTGATTCCCTTTTTTCCGCTCCCATTTAGGAAGAAACAGTTTTTTATGGGAAAGAAGCCAAAGGTTGAGAGCTGAGAGATCAATCTCATAAGAGAAATTAATAAAAGAGACAATCGTTGTAAAAGGGGCAAGCTTTACCTGAAGAGCTTGTAAAACGGCCTCTTTAGCAATTTTACGCCGCTCCTCTGTTAGATTTTGAAGCCTTTTGAGATAGGTAAGCCTAATCTCACTCTTCTGTAGGTGCACCTTTGCGGTATTCAATTTTTCTGAGAAAGTTTCCTTCTCCATCAAACAGTGTGGCCCTTCCGTTTCCTTCGGCAATTTGAGAGACCGGTGTCGACTCCCCTCTTTTAAAATATTTGCCGTTTCTTATTTGATCGTTTTCATACTCTTCGAGAAGCATTAAAGTTCCATCTTCATACCAAGCAAGAGACATCCCCTGTTTTTTATTGTGGGCAAGCTCTTTCTCGCTCTCTAAAATACCAGTTGGATACCAGGTCCGGACAAGACCGTGAATCTCATCATCTCTCCAGTTAAGAGATAGCATGGGGTGGAGCTCATCGTTTGGGTTTTCGTAATAACACCACTCTTCCCCCTCTTTCTGTCCTTCTCTGATGTGGTGAAGACTTTCTAATTGCCCATTTTCTCTATAGAATTTTACTTCTCCAGAGACTTGTCCATTTTTGTATTGCTCTTCAACCCGGAGAACTCCCCCCTCAAAGATAGGTTTCACCCCCGTTCCTGCGACAATCTCATGACTGATTGCATGGGAAAAATCCCAATAAACTCCGGAAAATAGTTTACCGTTTTTATACTCCTCTTCCCGCTGCGGAAGGTGCTCATTGCCTCTAAAAAAAGACTTTCCCTCTTTATTTCCCAAACGGTAATTGGTCTCACCAATGCAAACTCCTTCCTTAGAGAAAAGGCGCATAGTCCCCTCTATAGTGTCTTGATGGTATGGGATGATCTTTGCAAGCCCCCCTTCCGGATAGTAGTAGCGAGAAGGAGACTCAAGCTTTCCTTTTTCATAGACAATTTCTGCCATGAGGCGACCATTTTCATCATAGACAAAATTGTTCCCATCAAAGACCCAGCTTCCTTGTGCCTCTGGGGTGAGATCGCCGATCCCTTCCAATACCTGGGCTATCATGCGGAGCTGCCCATTTTCATACCACTCTTTGTAAATGCCCTTCGCTCGACCACTGACAGTCTCTAAGTATTGTTTTACACCGCCATTTTGGTGATAGGTGGTGAGGCGCCCTTCGTTTTTTCCCTCTTTATTTTTTTTGTAGACACGAACCACTTTGTCGTACGGCTGGGTTTCTAAAAAGTTATTCTTCTCAAGCTGCGCTATCCGATCGGGACTGCTGATCGTCTCCTGAAAACCATTGCGATCGACAAGATGAATAGTTGCAAGATCAGATCCAGTGCTTTTGGAAGCACATCCGGCTAAGAAAAAGCTTATGATGAGTAGTGGGGCTGTTTTACGCATGGGGATTCCTTTGGACGATGGTAAAGTCTATAACAAAAAGATTTGAGCCTTCTCTTGAGAGGGAAAATTTCTTAAAAAACAGCTGTGGCCTTTTGGCCTTTCCAATTTCTACAAGGGCCAAGATATTTTGTAAGTCGGCGTAAGAGACTTGAATAGGATGTTCTAAACCCCATTCGATCTCTTGATAAGAAAAAGAGGCCCTCTCTTCTAGTTTCACCAAAGAGAGGAGGTTTTGATCGCTCACAAGGAAAGCTTTTCTCTCTTGAATCGGTTTGTAAAAACTCTCTTTTGCTTCTTGCTCAAGCCTTGTGAGCACTTCTATATCTTTATCTAAAAAGTGGAGCGCCTCTAAGTGGTCTTTGAGATAATCTGGATTGCTTCCTTTAAAATTAGCTTGGAAGATCTCTTTTTTCTTTCTTTTGGCAAAGACAGTTTTGCTTTTTGCCTCGAGTTTACAAAGAGCCTGATCAATCCCTTTTTGGTTATTCAAAAAACCTGTAAAAACTCCGAAAGAGAGACCTAATAAAAGAGTAGCAAGAGTGCAGAAAAAATAGAGAGAACCTTCTCCCATTAACCACAAAGGATTACTCAACCGCTCTAAAACGAGCTTAAGGCGTTGCCTTAAAAATATAGACTGCTTGGTAAACATCATTGCCTTGACTAGTGTTGGAAAGGACCTCCCCTCCCATACGTTCCATAATTTCTTTGATCTCGCTCTCAATTTTCCGAGGAAACTCGAGGGTAATATGAGCCGTTTCTCCCGTAGCATCAAAAAGAAAAGTTTTAATCACGCTTAAGGGAAGTCCTGTAAAATAGGGATACAAAAGAGGAGGGGTAGAAAAAGACTCCTCTTGTTTTTGAACCCCTATTTTTTTTATCAAGCTCTCTACTGCAAGAGAAAACTTGCTTTTTACGGGGATCAATCCCCCTAGATTTACATTTTGACTCTCTGCAATCTCATAAAAACGACGCTTGGAAATATCACCTGTCTTTGCAAAGAAAATAGTGAGGGTCGTAAGCGTTAAAAAACAGGTTGAAAGCGCATAGCCCAGGAAAAATTGAAGTTTTTTCTTCGCCTTTGTCAGCTGTCTTTTTGCGACAAAAGCCCCTTGTCGAAACTGGACTTTTTGTTTTTTGGTCTCCAAAGCTTCCAATCCAAGGCCAATCTCTATAGCAAAAGAGGCGCTGAAGAAGTTCACTTTGAGAGTGGTATAGTTC
>CAZBHP010000152.1:0-3708 GCA_964491795.1 uncultured bacterium
GAATTGGATCTTTAACACACCTTGTGTGGCGAGTCGTTACCTGGGCTGGTAGATTTTTGGATTTTCTTGTCAGCTTCCCTCTACACGTATGCCATATATCCCACAAAGCTGGAGAGCACGCTCTCCCTGTTACGCATAAAATCCTATACATAAATGGAATGTACAACTCTCCTTGGTGGGCCCAAGGGTCAACACAACACATTAGCACTTATGGAAGAAGAGTAAAAGTTACCAACGTATACAACCACACTCGAGGGGTCATTGCAGATGCATGGAAATATCTATGGGCTGCAAGGCCTGGGTTTACACCTTCTGTTGTAACATCTCGTATTGTCTCTGCCATACAAAAATTTCATCTCAAAAATGCAGATGATCCGACCGCACAGATGCTGATTTTTACTCACAGCGGAGGCACTACGGAATTACGCAATGCGCTAACACTCCTTACACATGAAGAGCGCCTAAGAGTGAGGTGTGTGAATCTTGCTCCTAGTGCTATCATCCCACATGGTGCTGATCGTGGAGCTTTGTGTCCTGTAGCAACTCATCATGGGCTTCAAGAGCGGGGGGCCAGAGACTTTACACCTAGTATGGCCGAAAGTAATAGATCCGATTTAATAAATCATATACAATGGCATGAAGCCCACGCAACTCGCCAATATACACTTCACACCATCGCTAATCCGGCCTTTAGACCGATTATAACAAAAGCAATTTGGGGCTATCTTCCACGCGAGAAACGTATTACCCTTGGCTTCACTCTTGCAGAGCTTCAAACTTTTCTTACCGCTGAAGAAATTCAAGCCCTCACCCCTGAAGAAATTCGAGCTTTTCTTACTCCTCGAGAAATTTGGGATCACTTTGCGCCCAATATACGAGCTACCCTTCACTTCACTCTTGAAGAGCTTCGAACTTTTCTTACTCCCGAAGAAATTCAAGCCCTCACTCCTGAAGAAATTCGAGCTTTTCTTACTCCTGAAGAGATTCAAGCTTTTCGTCAATAGCCCGGGAAAGGCCTACTGAAAACTCAACTTTAGGCTCCCAGCCAAGCTCATTTCGCATTTTAGAGATATCCATCGCATAGCGAAAATCATGCCCTGGGCGATCTTTGACATGGACGATATGCTTTCTATAGACACTCGGATCGACTTTCTTTGCTACAGCAAGGCTATCAATAATCTGGTGGATCACTTCGAGATTAGTCATTTCATGACTGCCGCCCACATTGTAGACTTCCCCTTTGCGCCCTTTAGTAAGAATTGCCCAAATCCCCTCAGAGTGATCACGCACGTATAGCCAATCACGCACCTGGGCTCCACTTCCATACACAGTTAAAGGCTCTCCAGTCAAACAACGCTCAATCATCCGTGGGATCAGCTTTTCTGGATGTTGATTAGGTCCATAGTTATTGCTTGCGTGAGAAATCGTGATTTTTACACCGTACGTCCGCGCATAGGCCATGGCAAGGTGGTCAGCTGCTGCTTTAGAGGCTGCATAAGGTGATGATGGTGCATAAGAGGATGTTTCAGTAAATACCCCTTCCATAGGAAGATCTCCATACACTTCATCCGTTGAAATCAGATGAAGGTAGGTCTCTTTATGACGACGCAGCGCCTCTAAAAGGGTGTGTGTTCCTACGATGTTTGTCTCAATAAAGGTCTTGGGCTGATCGATACTACGATCCACATGGGTCTCTGCAGCAAAGTGGACAATCACTGCAAATTTATGCTCAGCAAAAAGCCTCTCTACTAACTTTGCATCACATATATCTCCTTTGACAAAGCTATAGCGGGGATCATTTTCAATCTCTTTGAGATTTTCTAAATTTCCGGCATAAGTTAAAAGATCGAGATTGACGATTTCTCCTGTAAAATTTTTAGAAGTAAGGACCATTTTTATAAAGTCCGACCCCATAAAACCGGCGCCACCAGTGACTAATATCCGTTTATTTTCTAGCATCTCTGACACCTCTGAACGTCTCAAAATAATCTCGTAAAGCCGTCTGCCATGTGCGCAGAGGTTTTGTTAAATAAGGCTCTATCTTTTTGCAAGAAAGGACCGAATAAGGGGGGCGTTTTGCAGATCGCCCCATTTCTAACTGGGTTTTGGGAACTATTTTTTTGCAATGAAGAGTCTCTCCTTCTAAAAGAAGAAGGCGCTTCACCTCTTCTGTTAACCCGTAGCGACTCACTTCCCCTTTGTTAGCAAAATGGAAAATCCCCGCTTGGTCCCGCACAGCAAAGATAGCCTCTGCTAGATCTTTAGTATACGTTGGTGAACTTGTCTGATCGGAGATAGCGTATACTGTTTCTTCTGTTTTTAAGGCGTTAACAATATACCAAATTAATCCTTTTTTTCCGAGGCCATAGAGCGAAGAGGTTCGTACTTCAACCGCTTCTGGATACTCTTGAAAAAGAAGCTTCTCCCCCTCTAATTTGCACTGTCCATATTCGTTCACAGGATTGACTTCATCATCTTCTTCATACGGCCTTTTTTTTGTCCCATCAAAGACATAGTCTGTCCCAATATGGATCAAACGGACTGCTTTTTCCCGTGCAACCCGCGCAAGGTTACCGACACCCTCTACATTGACTAAAAATGCACGCTCTCTTTCTTTCTCTTCACATTTATCGACAATAGCAAGCGCTGCAGCATTTACAATGTGTGTGGGGCGATGCTTTTCGAAAAATTTCCTAAGCGAGTCTGTGTCTAAAATATTTGCCTCTTCTCGGCTAGAGCCTACAAAAGAAATCGCCTCTTCCTCAAGAAAACGGCACATCTCTTTTCCCACAAGTCCCTCACAGCCGACAATCCAGAATATCACCTAATAACCTCCTGAAAAGAACTAGCTGTTTGATCACGCAAAGACAAGATAGGCTGTTGAATGGGCCATTTGATATTGATCATAGGGTCATCAAAACGAAATCCCCCTTCTTTCTTAGAATCATACATTTGCGTGAGTTTATAACAGACATGCGCCTCATCCGAAAGAACGGCAAAACCATGCGCAAACCCATCAGGAATATAGAGTTGATGATGCTTTTCTCCGTCCAAAACAAACCCTTCCCATTTTCCAAAACTTTGCGAATCGCTTCTTATATCTACCGCCACATCAAAAATACGCCCTTTGAGACAAGAGACAAGCTTTCCCTGCCCCTTCTGAAAATGCATCCCCCGAATCACCCCCCTCTTCGAATAAGAGTGGTTATCCTGCACAAAATCAATTCCGATCCCCAATTTCGCATACCGCTCTTTTTGATAGGTTTCCACAAAAAAACCCCTCTCATCCCGAAAGACTTTCGGCTCTACCAAAACAAGGCCATCTAGCATACTTTTCATAATTCACTATCAGTTTCTACCAAAAAAGCTATGCGTTAACAGCTTTTATACACAAGGAAATTGTGAGATAACTTTAAGAGAAAGCTATGAGAAGCTCAGAAAAAAGCTACAGGATGTGCAGGATCGCCTAAAGGCGACAGGATACGCAGGATAATAGAGAATCATAAAACCTATCCTGCATATCCTATAGGCGAAGCCATCCTACTTATCCTGTTCTCTTTTTAATTAGCTACACAAGTGCTGCCAAGGTCACATTACGGCCAGTCACTTTATCTCGTCTAAAAGAAAAAAAGTTGGAAGAAGAACAGAAGAAGGCTACAGGATGTGCAGGATCGCCTAAAGGCGACAGGATACGCAGGATAATAGAGA
>CAZBHP010000153.1:0-3680 GCA_964491795.1 uncultured bacterium
TGATGAAAAAAGGCGCTCCAACAAGCCTCTCGGGACGCTAGCAGGTGTTGTTATTATCGTAAAAGACAACATGCATATCAAAGGTGAAAAAACGAGTTGCGGATCAAAATTTCTCCAAAATTATAGAGCTCCCTTTGATTCTACGGTTGTCCAGAAAATTGAAGCCGAAGATGGGATTATCCTTGCTAAAGCAAACCTCGATGAGTTTGCGATGGGCTCCTCTACTGAAAATTCAGCCTTCTTCCCTACAAAAAACCCCTGGGATCTTCATTTAACCCCAGGTGGATCATCAGGCGGATCTGCGGCTGCTGTTTCAGCCCTTTTCGCTCCCCTATCTTTAGGATCTGATACGGGAGGATCGATTCGACAACCGGCTGCGTTTTGCGGGATTTATGGATTTAAGCCTACCTATGGAAGGGTTTCTCGGTTTGGATTGGTTGCATTTGGATCTTCTTTAGATCAGATTGGCCCTTTTGCTCGATCGATTGAAGATATCGCTTTGATGCAAGAGGTGATTGGCTCTCCTTGCTCACAAGACTCGACAAGCGTACAAGAACCTACGCCTCATTACCTAAAGGAGCTTCACCTACCTATCAAAGGAAAAAAAATTGGGGTTCCAACTGCTATCTTAGAAGGCTTAGACAGCTGCATCCGAGAACGCTATGAGGAAACTCTTAAAGTCTACGAATCTCTGGGTTGCTCTCTTGTAGAGATTAATCTCGATTATATTAAATACAGCATACCGGTTTACTATATTCTCGCAACTGCAGAGGCCTCTACTAACTTAGCCCGCTTTGATGGTATCCGCTATACAACACGCGCTAGTGAGGCCAAGACCTTAGAAGAAGTTTATGAGCTTTCTCGAGGAGAGGGCTTTGGTGCTGAAGTAAAACAACGTATTTTCCTGGGCACTTATGTTCTTTCAGCAGGCTATCAGGACGCTTTCTACAGAAAGGCGCAAAAAGTTCGAACTCTTATGATCGAAGACTATAAGAGGGCTTTCTCTCTTTGTGATGTCATAGCACTCCCAACTACCCCTGCGACCGCCTTTCCTATTAATTCGATCCAAGACCCTCTAAAAATGTATATGCAAGACATCTATACAATCTCAGCAAACTTAGCAGGTGTCCCTGCTCTCTCTATGCCGATTGGATTTGATAAGAAAAAACGACCTATCGGTATGCAATTGCAAGGCCCTCTTTTGCGCGATGCAGAAGTTCTCTCGTTTGCCGCACATTTTGCAAATGAATCTGATTTTCACAAACACAGCCCTTCTCTCTTTGACAAGGAGTCGCACCTATGAGCGGACAGCCATATAATGAATGGGAACCAGTCATTGGTCTTGAAATCCACGTACAGCTAAATACCCAATCTAAAATGTTTGGCGAAGAGCCAAATCAATTTGGCGATGAACCAAACGTAAATATTGGTTATGTCGATACTGGGCAACCAGGAGCTTTACCTGTTATCAATAAAGAAGCTGTAAAAAAGGCAGTCAACTTCGGTCTTGCAATCGGCGCCCGTATTAATCGGACCTCTTATTTCGACCGTAAGTCTTATTTCTACCCAGACTGTCCATTTAACTACCAGATCACCCAGTTTTACCACCCAATCCTTGTGGGGGGAACAGTAGAAGCTGAAGTTGACGGTAAAACAAAGACTTTTGCCCTTCACCATGCCCATCTTGAAAACGACGCAGGCAAATTAATCCACTTTCCCGATTTTGCAGGGGTCGATTTTAATCGGTCAGGCGCCCCTCTTTTAGAGATCGTCTCTGAGCCTTGCATGCATTCTCCTAAAGAAGCCTCTGCTTACGGTCAAGCTGTAAAAGCGATTATGGAATATATTGACTCCTCTTACTGCAATATGCAAGAAGGGCAACTCCGTATGGACGCCAATATTTCGGTCCGTAAAAAAGGAGAGACAGGTCTACGACAAAAGACAGAGATCAAAAACATGAACTCTTTCTTCAACATGGAGCTTGCGATCGAGGCAGAAATTATCCGTCAGATCGAGTTCTATCTGGAAAATCCAAGAGCAGAAATGACAAGCGGCACTTACCGCTTTGATCTCGACCGGAAAAAGACTGTCCTCATGCGAAAAAAAGAGACCGCTGATGACTATAGATATTTCCCAGAACCAGACCTTCCTCCGCTTGTCCTTGCTCAAAGCTATATAGAAGAACTTAAGGAAAATCTTCCCGAGCTTCCTAGAAACCGCTATAAACGGTATGTAGAGACTTTGGGGCTCACGCCTTATAACGCCTCTATTCTGATTAATGACAAAAAACTCTCCGATGACTTTGAGAAAGGCCTTGCTGGTTGCAAAAACCCCAAAGCTTTCTGCAACTGGCTCACTGTAGAGTTTATAGGACGTATTAAAGACTCAGGACAAACCCTTTCTTCTTACGGCATTGTAGCAGATCACGTGGCAGAGCTTGTGAACTTTATTGAAGATAACACAATCACCGGGAAAATTGCCAAAATGGTGGCAGACGATATGGTGGCAAAGCCTGGAACTCCCCCTTCTACCATCATCGCAAACAATAAAGACTATAAGCCGATGACCGACACTTCAGCTATCGATACGATCTTAGAGAAAGTGCTTGTGGATAATCCAGCATCTATTGAAGATTATAGAAATGGTAAAGCGAAAGCTTTTGAGTTTCTCATTGGGCAAGTCATGAAACAAACCCAAGGTAAAGCTCCGCCAGACCTCGTGCGTACACGTCTTAAAGAAAAACTTAGTGGATAATGCAACACCAAGAAGAGTTTCTCTTCCTACTTGCTACAGAAAAAGGGTTAAGCCCGCATACCGTTGCAGCTTATAAAAGAGATCTTTCAGCTTTTGCATCTCATCTTAAAGGCAAAGATCTCTCTTCCCTTTCCCATCAAGATCTCCTCTCTTTTTTAGAAGATCTACAACAGCAAAAGTATGCAAGTTCTACAATTGCTCGGATGACAATCTCTCTTAGACTTTTTTTCCGCTTTTTACAAAGTGAAGGGAAAATTAGTAAAGAGCAACATTTTGAGATTGATTGCCCAAAAATTTGGCAGTCAATACCCGATATTTTAAGTTTTGAAGAGATCCAGATCCTTTTTTCTCTGATCGATATAAGTTTAGTTGAAGGGAAGCGCGACCGAGCCATTATTGAACTCCTCTATAGCGCCGCTTTGAGAGTCTCTGAAATTTGCTCTTTAAACCTTTTTGATGTCGACGATAAGCAGATTAAAGTAAAAGGCAAGGGGGGCAAAGAGCGGATTGTCCCTATCTCAAAAACAACGATCCCCATACTAAACGATTACCTTGAATGTCGCCCCGACTCGCAAGAAAATAATCCTCCCCTCTTTCTCACACCCCGAGGCAAACGGATCGACCGCTTCTTTGTTTTTCATCTGATAAAAGATTTGCAAGAGAGAGCTAAGCTCACTAAAAATATCTCTCCTCATACCTTACGGCATTCTGCCGCAACACATCTTTTGGAAAATGGTGCTGATATCCGTATTATTCAAGAAATCTTGGGACATGCTCACATCTCTACAACTGAGCGCTACACGCACATCTCTAAGACGCACCTAAAAGAGGCATTGCTTCGCTGCCACCCAAGGGATTAGGCACGCGAGAAGAAGCTCTTGAACGACTGCCAAGCTGCAATCCCATCCCTTCAGGGGTGGGTAAAG
>CAZBHP010000154.1:0-3653 GCA_964491795.1 uncultured bacterium
CGGCAGAAGAACAGGATATGTAAGATAACGCCTGCGGCGGCAGGATAAGCAGGATAAAATATCTAAAATAACTCATCCTGCGTATCCTATCACCGTCAGGTGATCCTGCACATCCTGTTCCCCTTTCTTCTACAAGACTAGTATATTTGAGAGAGCAGTGTTAACGGCAGAAGAACAGGATATGTAAGATAACGCCTGCGGCGGCAGGATAAGCAGGATGGGTTATAAAAGACTATATCCTGCATATCTTAAACGGCTTTGCCGATCCTGCACATCCTGTTCTTCTTTCTTATATAAAGAGGGCTGTTTCTTAAAACTGCGGGTTTGTTGTAATAACTGTCTCATTATTAATAAAATAAAGTTGAGAGGATAGTTATGCAAGCATTGGCAAGATGTATGGCCCGTTAGTCACAAAGCCAAAAATTACAAAGAGAGGGTGTAGCTGTATTGGATAGCTGTCACACCCTCTTTTTGCTCAGGAGTAATAAAGAACAAGAGCGCTCCTTCTAGAGAGGGGATTCTCCGAAGAACGGCTGCTTTTACTGTTACCGAATGATCTGGGGAAACTTCTCCCCAGGGTTTGTCAAAGAGTGTAGAGCCCTTATAGACAATTTTTAGGCGATCTCCCTTTTCGATATCTTTGCCCACCATAGCACACACAACTATAGTAGGAGCGATTTGTTTAATCTGCACCTTTTCTAAAAGGGGGAGCCTGATATTCATAGTATTTTCCTAATTCTTCTGCTTTTTTATTTTATTATAGCAGAAGGGATTATGGGGTAGGGAAGAGCTTAAAACCAAACATTTGAGTTGTTTGGTAAAAGACAATAAAGAGAGCGATAAAGAAGAGGCAAAAAAGAAGTGCATTTCCCCCAAAAACTGTATAAGGGAGAGGCTCGCTTCCTCGGCGATCTTTCCATACCATCAAGACTGGGAGGATGCCAAAGAGGATGACTGCACAAATACCCCCTGCGAAGTTAAGGGCGGTGTAAAAGATGGCAGGATTGAGGATGGCAAAAAAAAGTGGAGGGAGCAACGTGATCAAAATGAGGAAGATGTTCTCTTTTTTCCCTCGATGGAGTTTAAAGCCATCCGCTAAAAAATGGGTCAGACTTAAAGTTTGAGCAAGAAAAGAGGTCAGAATTGCAAAAAAGGCAAGGAGTGTTGCGGAGGTTCCAATCCAGGGAGAGTGAAGCGAACTCAAAGCTTGAGCTGCATCGATCCCTTTTTTGTAGCTTGCAAAAATGCCTGTATCTCCTTTAACAGGAAGAGTGCCTAAGGCAACGATCTGCCAAAAAAGGTAGATGACAAAAGTTAAAAGAGCCCCTCCTAAAATCGCCTGCTTCATCCGTTTTACATCTCTACCCAGATAGTCTGAAAGGATCGGGATCATGTTGTGAAACCCAAAAGAGATGATTAAAATAGGGAGAGAGAAGAGGGTGTATCTTGCATCTGTATAGTCGAGAAGCTTTGGTTGGATATAGGTTGCCCCAAGTGCCAAAAGAGCGAGGTAAGAGAGGATTTTTCCAAACATAAGAAAGCGGTTTGTGAGATCTACTTTGCGTGTTCCCAGAAAAACGACACTTCCAAAAAGGGCAACAAAGAAAAGACTTGCAAGAGGTGAGGAGATCGGAAGGATAGAAGAGACGTGGTTACCACTTGCAGCTATGTAGGCAACTAAAAGGGCATAGAAGACAAAAAGATAAAACACCCAGCAGATAAGCTTGCCAAAGCGGCCAAGACTCTTTTCTGTCATGGTCAGATAGTTTGCTTGCTCAGGATGTCTTTGCGTAACCTCTATCAAAAGAAGGGCTGTCATTGTCATGAAAAAGCCCGCAATAAAAAACATAATGAGGGAAGGGAAAAAGCCCGCAAGCCCTGTTAAGATAGGAAGCCCTAGCATTCCAGCGCCAATACAACTCCCAGCAATGAGAAGAATGCCCCCAAGGACGCTCCCTTCTTTTCTAGTTATGGCACTAGTTCCGCTCTTCATATCGGCAAGAAATCCTTAATTTTCATCTCTTTGCGGATTTCTTGATCTAATCTTCCAAGCTCATAGCCTTCAAAGTCGACAAACTTAAAGAATCGTTTGGACTCTGGGAGGGCGTGAAAGGCAAGGTGCGCCATCGTTTGTGCAACGAGTCGATAGGCGGGATGGCCTTGTGGAGAAGAGCGTAGCTCGGTTAACCACTGTAAAGCGCGCAAATTTACATGGAAATACCAATGGACATTGTAGGCCATAGGGACCACGTACTGGGCTTCCTCAGGGAGATCTTTAGCCATTCGGTCATAAGTCTCCTTCGCTCGATCCATAGCATTGCGATAAGGGGCTTCCATAGGAGTATTTAAGATCTCTTCTGGAACAAAATAACCAAGATCGCAAGTAAGGAGCTGTCTTTGCTCTGTCAGCATGCGGTGGCGTTGCAAATCGCGATAGATCCCAAAGTCTGCTACGATTTCGTAAGTGAAAAAGGCGTGCTCAAGGGCTCTTGGAGATTTGTGGCGCCTATTATTACGGATACCCACTGCAGAATCTAAGATTTGTTCAAAAGCCTCGGAGGGGAGTTTTTTAAGGTGCCCCTGTAGCTCCGGTAGAGAACATTTAGTGTGGGGGAAAAGAAGAGCTGCAGCTACTTTGTAAAGTCCTTCCTTGTCATATTCTACAAGTTGCACAGAAGGGCTACTACGTGGTGTTAAGGAAGTTTTTGTGTAAGAGGAAGCTAGCCCCTTGATTTCTCGTTCCATCTCTTCTTTGAAAGACTGGAAAGCCTTAAAGTGACGGTGAGTGTTTTCTGATCTACGGATAAAGGAAGGGACGACTTTGGAAAGTTCGTTAAAACTCTTTTTTCCTATATCTTGAATTTCGGTAAGGTTATGGCTTTGTAATTTTTGTAGCAAGGTTTCGAAAAAGCGCCCGTTCCCAAAAAGGCCCATATTCGTAAGGGTGCTTGCGGGCAGAAGTCCTCTTAGGCAGTCGAGCACTTTTGCTCTCAAAGCCGCTGTATATGCAGATTTTGAAGCTTCCGGATCTTTAGGAAATTTTTTCTCCATAAGTTCTGTGAGAGGGGGGATTAACTGGCTGTAAGTTTCAAAAAGATGGTTACAGGTGGCTACGTATTCTTCGCGAAAGGCAGAGGTCATAAGGACTGGTTCGCGTAAAAAAAGATACTCCCCTTGGTGTTTCTGATCGAAATAGATATAACGGGTCGATTTTTCTAGAGGAGAGCCTCCGATACGCGAAGATTCGATTGCTTTAGCGGCGAGCATGGAGATGTTTTCAATCGCTAGGTGGGCTCCGCCGAGCTCTCCAATTGAGTCATCCCCATAACCGTCGAGAATTCTGTCATAAAAGGCCTGCGCTTTTTTGATCGCATTTTCTTGGTTTTGGGTCGTTTTAGAGTCATTAATCCCCGCAATATCTGCAAAATTGGTCTCTTCGTTGCCAACAAATTCTTTGAGCAGAAGGGTTCTTAACCCTAGGCTTGAGCGGGAGTAGCGAGAAAAAAGGGCCCCTTTGATGACTTCAGGTAAATTTTTTAAGGCAAAAATATGACTTGAAGTGTTTGTAACGTAGTTCGACAGGTTCTCTTTTTCTTTATCGCTGAATTCTTCGTAATCTTCAAACATCGTAATACCCCACATGCTTATAGCAC
>CAZBHP010000155.1:0-3170 GCA_964491795.1 uncultured bacterium
TGCCTTTTCTCTAATCGCTATCATTGTCGGGCTTCTCATGACTTCTATGCGCAAGAGCCTATTTTTAGCAGAAGAGATGGGCGGGGTAAGAAAGACTGTGCTTGAGCGGCACAAATGCTATGCTAGGCTCTCTCAAGTTTTCTCCACAGCGGACGCAGGGAGTTTTAAGCTTGAGGGGAAAGATCTTACATTCTCTTTTGAAAATGGCATCGATCCCGAAATGGATTTTTCAGGAGAAGTGGACGGGCGTCTTTATGTCGATGGAAATAAAAATCTTATCTTGAGGCTTACTTCTAAAAAAGAGGGTAAAGAGAGAAGAGAGGCTCTATTTCCTCAGGTGGAGGAGGTAGAGTATGAAAAAATTCAAGAAGAGATCCTTTTAATCACTGTTGTAGATCGGATAGGGAAAGAGGTCGCTTTTCCCTGTTTTTTGACAAAATCCTTTAAGGCTGTATGAACCTTCTCCCTTTCGTTGTCATTTTTATCTTTGTGTTAACTCTTGGGATCCAGTTTTCTTTCACCTCTTATAAGCGGGTAGCTTTAGAAAAGCTCGGCATGGAAGGGGCGATCTATGTTCATAGAGAAGCCTACAATAAAAGGGAGAAAAAGCTCTTTCGACGAGAAAAGCCACCAATCCCACCTCTGGGAGGAAAGGCGGAGGAAAAAGTTGTTGGGAGAGATGAAAAAGACTATGTCAGCCATCGCGAGCATTTTACTGAGAACTCTAAATTTTGCTTAGATCCTCTTCTCCAGCTGGTAGAGCGAGAAAAAAAACGGGATGAGCACTTTTTACACTTCTTTGTGCAAGAAATGCTTAAGGGACTAAAAGAGACAAAATCTCTCACGTCAGTACGGTTTCAAGACAAGAAGATGCAACGTATCTGGTATAAGATGCTCAAAGGGACGTTCGATAATCAAACAGGTTGGCCGTCCCTCTCAAATTATGTGTTTCTAAATGGCAAAAAAGACCGTAAGCCGATCATCTTCCGCAAATGCGCAAAACCGATCTTAGAGGCGTTTTTTGGGGAAGAAATTGCCTACGCAATTGGAGAGAAAGAAAAGGAGAAATTTGTCAAAGGGGCAAAGCTAGCAGTTCTTACAGCTGAGGAGCTCTCTTCTCTTCTAGCCGGTAAATTTTCAAGCGAGCGTCAACACCTGGGTTATCAAAATATGCCCGTTGCAACTGCTTCCCAAAAAATCAACGATCCAAAAAGCGGGGTCTACATCATCGCTCCTATCCCTATCGAAAAAGAGGAAGAAGACTCTCCTACAGAAATATAAAAGACTAGATTCGCAGTCTGTGATCGGGATGAGCGAGACGGAAAGCTCTTTGAGCAGCATCTACGGTTTCTAATCTATTATAACCTGCGGCTGGAGCGGCAATGAGAACTTGGATGCCGGCATAGAGAGGGACATACACGGTTTTTTCCAGATAACGGGTAGAGGCAAGATCTTGGTGAAGTTCAACACTTAAGTGTATAGGCGAATTAAAGAGAGTCTCTACACTTGTGTGAGCAGAAGTGATCGATCTTTGAATAATATCCTCGATACGATTATCATCGGGGATAAAGGTATTGAGGATAGCTAGAGAGGTGAGATAGGCAATTACAGGGACCCCTGCTCTCGATAAACCTAAACTCTCAATTCTTATCTGTGCAAGCGAGGCGATTTCAAAAAGATTGGTAAAAAATGCTGGTCTTTCACGGTGGACGATAGTAGCATTGGCAGCGAAATCAAGAGCCACAACGCCTACTTCACGAACGCTTGCTTCAGAGGAAGGAAAAGTTTGAAATAACCCAAAAGACATAAGAGACCTCAAAAATTTTTTTGAGACCAGTATATAGATTAAGTAATTTATCAATAAATTACTTTAAAATAGGGAAGGAGAAATGGAATTTTGTTCCCACTCCAAGCTTTGAATTTACTTTGATCTTGGCGTCATGTTTCTCCATGACCATCTTGACAATGGAGAGACCAAGACCAGCACCGCCAAGTTTTCGAGAGTGAGCTTTGTCCACGGTGTAAAACCTGTCAAATATTCTGATAAGATCATCTTCTTTAATCCCTATTCCTCGATCGCGTACGGAAACAGTAACGGCCTCTTTAGACTTTTCAAGGGTGATAGTGATATGTTTATTCTCATTGGAGTATTTAAGCGCGTTTTTTAATACGTTAGTTAGGGCCAGCTCTAAAAGGCCGAGATCTCCTTGAACAAGAATTTCATCATCGTTATGCAGCTTTTCAAAGTGAGCTTCGGGATAGATGTGCAAAAGATTCATACAGATTTGCTCTACGAGAGGAAGCAAATCGCAATCTTTGCGGGAAGTGCCAGAGCAGTTTTCAAGGTCTGCGAGGATAAGGAGATTGGTAACTAAATTCTCCATCCTTTCGCAGTTGCGAATAATTTTTTCTAGAATCGATTCAAACATCACGTCCGACACTTCAGGGAGATCTTTTAAAGTCTCTGCAAACCCTCGGATAATTGTGATGGGAGTTTTAAGCTCGTGAGAGGCGTTAGCAATAAACTCTTTTCCCATGTAGAGCATTTTATGCTGCATCAGAGAGTTACTTTTTTTGAGAGGACGGATGTAGCAGAGGAGAAAAAGGACAAGACCGATTAAAGCGGTAATACTGATAATACTAAGATAGAGGAGCATGAGACATCTTGGGTTTGGAGGCATCAAAAAGGAAAAGGGGATCGAAGTTAATAAAATCGCCCGCCGTGCAGAGATATTGTGTATTGTTAATCGTAAAGTTTACTGGTGCTCCATCTTTTAGATTGTGGATGTGGCCGTAAAGGCAATAGTCGATTTTATATTCATCACAAATACGCGTGATGACGTTTTCGTGATGATCAGGACCGGTTGGGGGGTAATGGACCATAGCAATTCGAAAGGTAGCTGTAGGATCGAGTTTTTTAAAGCTTAAGCGTAACCTTTCTATTTCTTTATTATAGATCTTCTCATCTCTTAAAAGCCCCTCGTCTGAGTCATCGTGGGGTTGTATATGCAATCCTTTAGGAGGCTCGCAAAACTCTATAAACTTTGCAAACTCGACATCCGGGTGTTCCCATAGTCGGCTCCCTCCGATAGTAACATTGCCTTTTGTGTAGGCGTCATTATGGACAATATGGATAGAAGGGGGGAGAACTGCTCGGACTTTACTTGCAG
>CAZBHP010000155.1:3180-3642 GCA_964491795.1 uncultured bacterium
ATTGCCCCGAATCATCACTTTAATACCTGGGAGCTCATGGATCCAATTCAAATCTTCTAGAGCCTCGGGCATATGAAGACCCCAGGAGATATCGCCTGGGAGTAGGACAAGGTCGTCTTTATGAATTTTTTTCTCCCAGTGCTCTTTCAACCGTTTTGCGTGCTGGTGCCACTTAGGACCAAAGATATCCATCTCTTTTCCCGGGACGCCAAAGGAGAGGTGTACGTCTGCAACTGCCCAAATCTTCATAATAAGAAACTATAGAGAAAGGGGGCTTTTCTAAGCAACTCATGTTACTCTGAGCCGCTAGTCCGACCGCATAACATGAGTGATTGATCAAAATTAAGTGGGAGAACTGCTGCTCGCATAGTCCTCCCACACCCTCCATTTAAGCAAAATCTCGGTTTGATATCTCGCCTTGGGTTGTCCCTTCCACTTCGTTGCAGGGACAAAACTAACTCT
>CAZBHP010000156.1:0-3581 GCA_964491795.1 uncultured bacterium
ATAGTTTAGATTTTAGTCTCGGTTTTTCTCATCCTCTCCAGGTAGAAATTCCGCAAGGTCTTGAAGTGAAAGTAGAGAAAAACATTGCTATTACCATCACCGGAGTAGATAAGCAACAAGTCGGCCAATTTGCTGCTAGCATCAGATCTCTTAAGCCACCCGAACCTTACAAAGGAAAAGGGATCCGCTATAACAAAGAAACAGTTAGAAAGAAAGCCGGTAAAACCGCCAAATAGAGTATTTATATGCATAGCGAACATAAAAACGATAGAAACAAGCAGGCAAAGCGGGCGCATAGAGTGCGTAAAAATCTTCTCCTTTCGGAAAGACCTCGTTTGGCTGTATTTAGATCATCTAAACACATTTATGCTCAGGTGATCGACAATCAGAAAAATGTGACGATTGTAGGATTGGGCAGCTACCACAAAGACTTTGAAAAACTCAAAGGAAATAAGGAAGTAGCAAAAGAAGTGGGTGCACGTCTTGCGAAACTTGCATTAGAAAAAAATATTCGAGAAGTTGTCTTTGACCGAGGAAAATATAAATTTCATGGACGTGTTGCAGCGTTAGCTGAAGGTGCACGTGAAGCCGGTTTGTCATTTTAGTTAAACGAGAAGGATTGTCATGTCAAGTGATAGAAAAGGAAAATCGAAAGAAGACGGACCTCGTGGAGACCTCCAAGAGAAAGTTCTCTTCATCAACCGTTGTGCTAAAGTTGTAAAAGGGGGAAGGCGTTTTAGCTTTTCTGCTCTTGTTGTTGTAGGAGACGGACATAAGCGAGTGGGAATGGGTTTTGGGAAAGCAAATGAAGTGACTGATGCTATCCGTAAAGCTGTAGAGGATGGACGTAAAAACCTAACCTCTTTTGAACTCGAAAACGATACAATTCCACATGAAGTGCAAGCTTGCTATGACGGAGCGCAAATTATTATCAAGACAGCGGCCCCTGGTACTGGTGTTATTGCAGGCTCCCATGCTCGAGCCGTGCTTGAGATGTTGGGGGTAAAAGATGTGGTAGCAAAAAACTTGGGTGGAAATAATCCATGTAACCAAGTACGAGCCACATTTAAAGCTCTTTCACAACTACGAAACAGAGAAAAGACTCTCGCACAGAGAAAAACTAAGTAGAGGCAACAAATCATGGTTACATTAGACAAACTCAAAAACACACACCTAGTTAGGCCTCAATCTAAGCGAGTAGGGCGAGGAGTTGGAAGCGGTCTTGGTAAGACTTGCGGACGCGGTACGAAAGGGGATAAAGCCCGTAGCGGTTACTCCAGACGTCAAGGACAAGAGGGGGGTCAGCTTCCTGTTTTCCGTAAGATTCCTATCCGTGGTTTTTCACGAGGAAGATTTAGAGAAGATGAGTTTAGCATCAATGTGAAGTGGCTTGATAAATACTTTGAAGATGGTGCAACTGTAAGTCTTGCTTCTCTACAAGAGAAACAACTTATTTCTAAGAAGAAGAGCCCAAAAATAAAAATTTTGGGAGAAGGTGAGCTTACAAAAAAACTCTCTTTTGAAGTGCATGCAGTATCTGCAACCGCTCAAGAGAAAATCGAAAAAGTGAAAGGACAGATTAAGTATCTGGTATGATAGCTACAATAAAAAAGATCTTTTCCATACCAACGCTTAAAGAGAAGATTATATACACTCTTATTTTGCTTGCGGTTTGCCGTTTAGGGGCTTATATCCCTGTGCCTGGTATCAATGGAGAAGAGGTTGTAAAATCTTTTCAATACATGACAAGAGGCAGCCAAAATCTGCTTCAACTAGTTGATACTTTTACAGGGGGCGCTTTTGCTCAGATGACTGTAGTCGCTCTGGGAGTAATGCCCTATATTTCTGCATCTATTCTGATGCAGTTGTTAATGCATCTAATTCCTTCTTTGCAAAGAGAAATGAAAGAAAATAGTGAGATGGGGCGCCGTAGAATGGGTAAATGGACCCGTATTATCACCCTTGTGTTAGCTGCGATTACTTCTTCCGCGTACGCACGTCAAGCTCTTGCTTTTCATGTCTCATCGCCCGGGGTGATTTACGATTCTATTTTTCAAGTCCAGATCATGGGATTTCCATGGCTCTTTTTCTTCCTTACAATTACGACAATGACTACAGGAACTCTCTTTTTAATGTGGATTGGAGAACAAATCACAGCAAAAGGGATCGGAAATGGAATGAGTCTGATCATCACTTTAGGAATTCTCTCTTCTCTTCCAAGCACAGTTGGTTCTGTACTAAAACAGTTGAATTTTGATTCGCAAGAAATGGGTCAACTTACTTTTACAACTCTTGTTGTTTTAGCAGGGCTCTTTGTCGCGATTATCATGGGGACAATATCAGTCATTCAAGGGGTAAGAAAAATTCCATTACAGTACGCCACAAGAAAAGCTTCTTCGTTTGGTGTGGATGGAGGTCAATCTTCTAGTGCACACATTCCTTTAAAAATAAACCATGCAGGGGTGATCCCTGTGATTTTTGCTTCATCTTTTTTGATGTTTCCAGCAACTATCGCTCAGTTTTTAGGAAATGGTGGATTTCTAGGGAAAGTAGCCCAAGCTCTTACACCAGGCAGCACCCTTTATGGATTATTATATGTAGGGCTTATTATCGGCTTTACCTATCTGTGGACCTCTATGTCTTTTCACCCAGATCAGATTGCTTCAGAAATGAAAAAAAATGGAGCTTTTATCCCAGGAATCAGACAAGGCAAGCCTACAGAAGAATATTTAGAAAATTGTATGAGTCGTTTAACTCTTGTAGGAGCATTTTTTTTGGCATTAATTGCCATTTTGCCTACACTAGTAGGGAAATTGCTCGGAGTCGATTACAGAATTAGTCAATTTTTTGGAGGAACATCACTTTTGATCCTTATCGGAGTGGTTCTCGATACGACAAAACAGATTGATTCTCATCTTCTTATGCAGCGCTATGACGGTTTCATGACCAAGAAGAAAGTGAAAATTTAAAAAACTAACTACACTGAAAAGTTAGAAATTTAACAGGGAAAAGGAAGTATGCCTAGGATCGCGGGAGTAGATATCCCTAAAAAGAAAAGATTAGAAGTAGCCCTGACCTACATTTTTGGTATGGGTCCAAAACGTTCACAAGATGTGATTGCAGCTCTAAAATTAAACCCAGATATGCATGCAGAGCAATTAACAGAGGCGGAAACAGCGCAGCTAACTTCGCACATTCAGTCTCATTATGCAGTGGAAGGGGACTTACGTAGAGAAGTGCAGGCTAACATCAAAAGATTAGTTGCTATCAATTCCTACCGCGGCTCACGCCATAAGTTAGGTTTACCAACCCGTGGACAAAGAACAAGAACGAACGCTCGTACACGCAAAGGTAAAAAGAAAACTGTAGCAAACAAGAAAAAAGTTACTAAGTAGATAAGGCAAAGCATCACTCTTTAAGAGAGGATGCGCAATTTACGACAAGCGAGGAGACTTAAATTGGCTAAAGAAACGCAAACCACCAAGGTAATGAAAAAAAAGCCGCTGAAAGTTGCTAAAAAGAAACGTTCAGTATCATCTGGAATAGCACATGTAAAGGCAACTTTTAACAATACCATTGTT
>CAZBHP010000157.1:0-3580 GCA_964491795.1 uncultured bacterium
TAAGATAGAGGTATACACGACAGGTAATGGGTGAAAATAGTTCCTAGATGTTCTACGGAAGCTGGTATTCTCATTCTTGCTGGAATATCTCTGATCTCTTGGCCTATTGTGTCCAGTCTTCCACTCATATAGTATTATGGTTAAAGGGGTATCCATACAATCCTATTTATAAATGTCTTACAGTAAAAATTATATGATAGTAATAGATCGCTTTCAAGTTTATAATGTTTTAAAAATCAATCTATTAAGCATATAATAGGTAATTTGAATATTTTAGATGATTAAATGAATTTAAAATGAGGGGGATAGGCTCTTCTTAGGCAGCGCTTGATTAAAAATTAAGCTTTTCATCACCATAAAGCTAGGAGGTCTAATGAGAGCAAAGCATAAGCTCAATGTCTCTTTTGCGGGGGAAAAGATTGTCACGGCGGAGGAGATGGAGAAAGGGGAGAAATTGGCCCTTTTTGAGAAGGACGCCTCGGCAGATGAATATATGCAGCGGGCGGCTATTGGAATTTTCACTTTAGCCCAGGCTTATATTGCAGAGCATTTCTTAGAGCCGCACGTGATTCTTTTGTGTGCGCGGGGTAATAATAGTGGTGATGCCTACACTGTTGGTGAGCGGTTTCTAGAGAAAGACATCGATGTTACAGCATTTCAAATTGCCCCCTTGGAAGGGTCGTCAGAGCTATGTCAGATGCATGCTAAGTATTTTGTAAAGAAAGGGGGGAAGATTGTCCGGATAGACGATGTCGATGATCTTGTGATTCCGCCGCATAGTTTGATTATCGACGGTCTTTTAGGGATTGGGTGTAAAGGTGAAGTAAAAGGTCTTATGAAAGAGGTGATCGATCGGGTTAACCAACTGCAAAATCCGGTCCTCTCTATCGATATCCCCTCGGGAGTGTGTGGAAATACAGGAATGGTGGGCTCCTCTGCTGTTCTGGCTGATCTGACGATTTCTCTTGGGGCTTTGAAAGCCGGCCACTTTTTGAATCAAGGTTATGAGTATATAGGCGAGATCCACCGTCTTGACTTTGGCATGTCTTCTGCTTATCTCGATAAAATGGAGCCGCTTGCTTTTTTGGTTCATCCCGATATGGCAAGCAATAACTTGCCGGCGCACAAAAAACGCTCTAACAAATATACAGTTGGACAAGCGGTTTTGATTGCTGGATCTAAAGGAATGCCGGGGGCTGCGATTTTAGCGTCAAAGGCGGCTCTGCGATCAGGTGCAGGTGTGGTGAGGTTGATTTCTCCTGAGGGGATGGAAGAGGAACTTGCCCTTCTTGCTCCAGAAGTCATTCGGATGAAATATAGTGCTTTAGAGGACGAACTTTCAAGAACTAAGGCGATTCTGATTGGCCCAGGTTTGGGGAGAGGAAAAGAGACAGAAGTCATGCTTGAAAAAGTATGTGAAAACACTGATATTCCCTTAGTTGTCGATGGAGACGCTCTCTTCTTTTTTAAGAAAAGTAACTGTCCTACGGTCCTGACTCCGCACCGCGGAGAATTGCTGCGCCTTCTTGGCCTTTCTTCACAAGAAGATGACATCCAACTTCTCTCCAAAACAGTTCGATATGCAAGAGAGAGAAATGTGGTTGTTGTGATGAAAGGGGCTCCTACCATTGTAATCTCTCCTCGGGAAGAAAAAATTGTGATCCCGTATGGAAATGTCGGGATGGCTTCTGCGGGTATGGGAGATGCTCTTGCCGGAATCATTACAGCGTTGATTGCGCAAGGCAAAGATGCCTGGGAAGGGGCTATTTTAGGAGCTACCATTCATGCTCTGGCGGGAGATAAAGCGATGGGTGAGAAATCAGCTCATTCGCTCATAGCGAGCGATCTGATCGAAGAGCTGCCTGCTATTTTCAAAAAAGGTGAGAATTAGTAAAATTCTTGTTGAAAATGTTTCTGCTTTGCTTATAATAATGAAATAGGTAAAGTATGCTTTACTTAAATATGATAAATAAGACAGGTAGGCATGAAAATTCCCCAAGAAGAGCTAATCGCTATTCTCGCTCAATTCAACCCCTGGTGGAGGGGTGAGAGAATACCAGATCTCCCTGATTGGCATCGCTCTCTATTTAAAGAGCTTATATATTGGATAGAGACGCCTCCAGCCCACCGAGCTCTCATGATTTCGGGTCCAAGGCAGGTAGGGAAAACAACTTTATTGCTTCAAGCTATCCAAAGGCTCATTCATTCAGGAGTGTCTCCGGCCAATATTCTATATGTAACTTTTGACCATCCCATCTGTAAGCTCGCAGGATTAGAGGCAGTTTTACAAGCATGGCGTCAATTAGAGCCAAAAGCAGAGGGGCCTGAGTATCTATTTCTTGATGAGGCGCAATTTGTTAAAGATATGGGAACATGGGTCAAGCATCAGGTGGATTTTTTTAAGAGTAAAAGAATCATATTTACCGGTTCAGCTACTCCTCTCATTCAGGCTGACCAAGAATCAGGAGTAGGGCGCTGGCATACGCTTCGCATGTCTACTCTCTCGTTTTATGAATACTTAGAGCTGAAAAAAATCAAACTGTCGCCTATACCCCAAATCCAAACGATACAAAGTTTATCTCAGTGCACACTTCATGAACTATCCAGTATGACTGAAGCTGCAAAGAGTTTAATAGGCCACTTTCATGAATATCTTATCCGTGGAGGATTTCCCCAAACCGTTCTAGTGGATAGCATTACTCAGTCTCAAAGACTTCTTAGAGAAGATATTATTGAAAAAGTCCTAAAAAGGGATATGACGGCTCTTTTTGGAGTGAGACGGATTATAGAATTAGAACAGCTTTTCATTTTTCTTTGTATGCATGATGGGGGAATGCAAGACACACAAACCATATCTAAAGAGCTTGGTATTGCAAAACAGACGGTGCAAAATTTTATAGATCTTTTTGAGTCTACGTATCTGGTGTATCGTCTTCCTCCCTTTGGTTACGGCAAGGAAGTGTTAAGGGGGAAAAATAAACTCTATCTTGGAGATCCAGCAATCGCTCCGGCTGTTTTAATGAAAGGTAAATCCATCCTGGAAGATACGAGGGCTTTAAGTCAGTGTGTAGAAACCGCTGTTATTGGACATCTGTGGTCTTATTCTTTATCTCATGAAGCAAAATTTAGTTATTGGCGCAATACCAAAGAGAAAGAGGTCGACTTAGTTGTAGAAATGGCTGGGGGTGTGATCCCGTTTGAAATTAAATACCAGTCTCAAGAGGTAAAAGCTCGCGATGTGCCTGGTTTAATCGATTTCTGCACCCAAAAAAAAGCGACATCTTTCAGTTATGTAATTACTAAGGACTCAGGGGATATAGGGCCTTTACGGGAAAAAACTCTCGAAAAAAACTGCATTAAAATACCTGCATGTCTTTTTTGTTATTGGCTTGGACAATCTGAAGCTATGCAGAAAAATGTGTTGGCTTTTGAAGTTATAGCAAAGTAAGAAAAAAACCTCCTTCTTCAGAAGGAGATGAACATGTAAAGCAGCTTTACTTTTGGCACATGCAAGAGAGTTCTAATTTAACCTGAGTTTTGGGTTTATCAGGCTGATGGTCAATCTAGTTTTGGCTTAAAT
>CAZBHP010000158.1:0-3563 GCA_964491795.1 uncultured bacterium
GATCTTTTTCAATTTTCCGAAGTGGCCAAAAGAGAGGCTCTCTAGCGTAAATCCAGACTCTTCCGTTAAAGCTGTTGCACCGCTTAAAACTGCGATGTCTTGCAAAACCTCTTTTTTCTGTTCCCCAAAGAAGGGAGATTTTACAGCACAAAGTTCTAGCCCTCCTTTAAGTCGATTTACAACGAGCGTTTGTAGCGCTTCAGCATCTATATCTTCTGCAATCAACAAAAGAGGGCCTTTTGAGTCATTTTCTACAAGGAGTTCTAAAATCGGAACGACATCGTAGGCAGACGATAGTTTTTTATCGGTCAGAAAAAGTAAGACATCTTCCATTTCGCAATGCATCTTTTCAGCGCTGTTGATAAAGTAGGGAGAGAGGTACCCTTTTTCGAAAGTAAGTCCCTGTGTCAGTTTGATTCTCGTCTCTTTACTTTCCCCTTGTTCTACTGTAATGCTCCCCTCTTTCCCTACCTGATCAATTGCTTCTCGAATCATTTTGCCAACTTCCTTATCGTGATTGGCCGCAAGAGTTGCTACCTTTTCAACATCTTCACCTACAGCCACAGGCGTTGCCATTTTGTCTAAAGCGGCAATTACAACCTTTAACCCTTCATCTAGACCTTTTTTCATTTGTATAGGATCAACACCAGCGACGAGGCGCTTCATCCCTTCCTGAAAAATGCTGTCGGCAAGAACAATCGCAGTTGTTGTCCCATCGCCTGCTTTGTGTGCGGTTCTTTGGGCTGCATCTTTAAGCAGTGTGGCACCCATATTGGCAAACGGATCTTTCAAAACGACTGCTTTAGCAACTGTCACACCATCTTTAGTGCAATGTGGTGATCTTCCTCTCTCGCTGATGATCACGTTACGACCTTTCGGCCCCATCGTCACCTTCACAGCTTTTGCAAGGGTTGTCACCCCTTCTTGAATCTTTTTTTTCGCATCTTTTTTGAACTCGACGATCTTAGCCATATTTTTCCTCACCCGCAATAAATACTATATGATACGATTCTGTTAAGAATTTTAGCAACGAAACCATGACTGTACAAGAAAAAGAGTTCCGCTCCGCAATGGGAAAAAAGCTTTTTTTCCAAACAGAAGAAGATCGCCTTAATTTCTCCCTCTTTGAAGACCTCTTCCAAAAAAGCTCTCTACAAAACCTGGGCGCTCCAATTCCCAAAATTATCCACCTGATTTGGCTCGGGTCGAAAGAGTATCCGAAACAGTCTCGATCGTATTTAGAAAAATGGCACCATTTTCATCCTGATTGGCAGATCAAACTTTGGAGCGATCGTATCCAAAAGCCTCTTTATCCATTTATCACACCTTGTGGAGTGACACCTCTTATTCTTCATGCCTATCAAGATCTCTATGAGAAAACCGTTTGTCTTGGAGGAAAATCAGACATCCTGCGCCTCCTCCTCCTCCAAAAAGAGGGTGGCCTCTATGCAGATCACGACGTTGAGTGTAGAAAGCCTTTTGATTCTTTGCATACTAAGTATCCGTTTTACACAAGTCTTCTCTTTCCAGAAAAAGGACACTTTCTTAATCGCTCTATTTTGGTAAAAAATAGCCTTATAGGCTCTATTGCAAACCACCCTCTTCTTGAAAAAGCCTTAGAAGCGATGGCAAAAAAACTCGATCCTTCCATTCCTCTTTCCACAGAAAGGACTCTTTCCCAATCGTTTCTCCCCTTTCATGAAACCGTTGTGGAATCAGCTAAAACGAAGACATTACAAGGGGTTGTATTACCCGCTGGCTATTTCCTATCTCAAAGCAAGCGTCTTGGTGTTTATGCGCGCGAAGATATTGCCAAAACATGGCATCCTGATGAGAGCTCAAAGATCGCTTATCTAGAAAGGCGCCTTACAAAGATCACAAAACGGCTTCACTTCTTCATGATTCTTTGCTCTTTTTTTCTGACTCTTCTATTCTTGTTATTGTGGATTTAAAAGAACTTTATTATAAAGGATTTGTTGTCGGTCCGACCGAGTCTCTTCAAGCTTTTCAAGAAAGGGTGGAGAGGGTCTTTTCCTACAAACAAACCCCGAGTCTTCTAAAAGAAAAGCTCCCCTTTCCGATCGTTACCTGGGAGGAGAGCGGCTCTTCTTTCCTTTTATTTCGCAGTAATAAACAGCTCCCTGTTTGGCTCGGTGCCCTCACGTGGATCGTAGATGCTATTCCAGTTTTACAGCTTCCTAAAACTAAACGGTTTTCGTGGATTTCTGAAGAAGAGCTCCTACGTCATGAAGAGGTCCACGCAAGGCGAGCCGCTTTTGAAGAAAATAGGTTTGAAGAGATTTTAGCGTATAACACCTCTTCCTCCCCCTGGCGCAAAAAATGGGGTGCCCTTTTCCGAACACCCAGAGAATCAACTATCTTTCTAGCCCTTTTTCTCCTCCCCCTCTTTTCGCTTTGGTTTTATCTCCTACCACTCTCCTATCTTTTCTATCTCACCCTCCGTCTTATAAAAAATAGGTCGTATTATAAAAAAGCCCTTCAAGAGATCTCCATTCTCTTTACCTCTCCTGAAAAAGTCTTAGAATGCCTCCAAGATCATGAAATTCTAGCATTTGCAAAAGGTAAAGGGGAAACGGTTCCAAAAAATTCTTTGCGTTGGCAACAGATTTTCTTGCTCTTCAAACGGATAAACTAGTATGTGAAAACTATGAAGTATAAAGGATCGTCTGAAACAATTTTACACAAAGTCCTGACGGTTTTTTTTATTTTGATCGTCCCGGTCTTTATCCTCACAAACTTTTCTCTTCTACGCTCAAGGCGCGATCTCTCTTGTCAGATGTCGATCGATTGCTTTTCCAACGAAAAAGACCTTTCTCTCAAATCTTTTGTGTTTCTCCTGTATGGTGAAGGAGATGAGAGCACCTATGAACAAAATCTCCACTCTATCCTCACACAGAGCTACGACCAATTTCGAGTGATCTATTTTCTCCATAAAAAGGATGCAAAATTCTTAGAGAAGCTTCAACAGATGGCGACAGTTGCGGGCAAAAAAGAAAGGATTAGCTTTGTCCACATTGAGACACCACTTCCAACCATTGACATTTTGCGCAAAACTATTGAGAGCTGTAAGAATGAAGAAGTTGTGGTGCAACTCCCGATTAACGATTGGCTTGCTCACGAAAACGTCCTCTCCCTTCTCAATAACGTGTATGCAAATAGCGAAGAGATTTGGCTCACCTATAGCCCCTATCTCAAACACCCCTCCTACCAAAAAAGCCCCCTCCCTTCTTACCTAAAAAGCTTTTTTAGCACGCCCAAATCACCTTTCCTCTCCTCTGCTTTTAAAACCTACTACGCAGGTCTTTTCAAACAGATCAACCCCGATTTCAAGACCACTCATCGGAAGCCTCTGCTCTCCGATAGTCTGGATCTCTACATGGTCCCCATGGTAGACAACGCCAAAGCCCACATCCACTTCGTCAAAGACGCCCTCTACGTCCACCCCGCCCCTTAATCCCTTGAGTTTGGAATTTCCCCAGAAATTAGATCATATAGTCTTTTAAGTTATAAATTACATGTTTTAACTCGCCTCAAATCTCTTA
>CAZBHP010000159.1:0-2590 GCA_964491795.1 uncultured bacterium
GCCCTAGTAGATGAGATTTCAGCTTCAAGCCTTCTTCTTTTCTCTTCAGCTACTCGAGCTTTTAAAATACGCATCCCCTTCTCTCGGTTTTTAATCTGAGAGCGCTCATCTTGACAATGGACGACAATTCCTGTCGGAAGGTGGGTAATACGAACAGCTGAGTCGGTTGTGTTGACGTGCTGACCACCAGCACCTGAAGATCGATAGGTGTCGATTTTCAAGTCTCTTTCGTCAATATCTACTTCTTCTTCCTCGTCAGGTTCAATAATGACTGCAACTGTGATCGCTGAGGTGTGGACTCTTCCTTGCGTTTCTGTATCGGGAACTCTTTGAACACGGTGTGTGCCCGCTTCATACTTCATGAAACGGTAGACATTTTCTCCCGAGAGAACAAAGAGATATTCTTTGTATCCTCCACTTTCAGAGGCTGTACAAGAGAGCTCTTCAAAACCCCATCTCATTTTTTCTGCATAATAGCGATACATGCGGACGCAGTCGCCTACAAAGATCGCTGCCTCATCACCACCTGTGCCAGCACGAAGTTCGATAATAGAGCTTTTGCTATCATTTGGATCTGGAGGAACTAAAAGCGTATGGAGTCTACTTTCAAGTTTTGCTTTTTTTTCTTCCAAAATAGCAACTTCCTCTGAGAGCATCTTAAGAAGCTCTTGATCGGTTTCAATTTTGGCTAGTTCTTGATCTTCAAGCAAAACACGGGTGCATTTTTCAAATGCATCCCACTGTTCTTTAATTTGAGTAAGATATTTGTGCTCTGCGGCAAGAGATCTATACTTCTTCTTGTCAGAGAGCACTTGCGGATCGCCTAGCTCAGACTCGACTTTCTCAAGGTTTGAGAGGAGTCTGTGCACTTTCTCTTTCATTCTGCCTTAGGCTATTTGCTTTTTGCGGTAGTTTTCTTTGGAGCTGCGGCTTTTGCTTTTACAGCCGGCTCTTCTTTAGCTACTTTAACTTTTGCAGAAGCTGCTTTTTTACCTTTAGAGCCTTTTTTCATCTCTTCTGAAGACTCTTCTTCAGCTTCTTCCTGTTGAACCGCTTTAACCGGTTCCATCGCCTTAGCATAACGTTTTTTGAATTTATCTACACGGCCTTCGGTGTCTACAAAAGTCTTGTCACCTGTATAGAAAGGGTGAGAGTCTGAAGAAATAGAGATCTTCATAGAAGGGTATTGTTTCCCCTCAAACTCAACCGTTTCATGGGTTTTAACAGCACTTCTGCAGAGAAATTTTTTTCCAGTACTCATGTCGAGAAAAACAACTTCTTTATATTCGGGGTGAATATCCTTTTTCATTTCCTTAGGTCCTTGTAAATTCTGCGCTTCAACGATAACCTTATAACAACTTTTCCCACAAGAAAAAAAACCAATTCCTTATAATGGTTCTCATATGAATAAAAATATCAGATATATTATAGGACTAACCCTCCTCTTAAGCCTTGTAAGCGCGCTTAATAGCCGCCTTTTCCCCTCTATTCCCTTGACCCACCTCTTTTCGCTCTCCCTCTGGGGAATAAAAAATTTATTTATTTGGCAGCTCTTGACCCACCCCTTTTTAGTCATCGCGCCTGAAGGCATTACCCCTTCTATGCTCTTTAACCTCGGCTTCTCCCTTTATTTATTCGCAAAAATAAGCGCTCTTCTCTGTCTACAAAAAGGGCCCAAACATCTCCTTGCCCTCTACTTCGGCAGCGCCCTTTTTTCAGGCCTAGCAGCCCTAGCTACCCTTTACCTATCCTCTTCCCCCCTTCTCTTCGCTGGTTTAGGACCCATCCTTTTCACCCTTTTAATCGCAACGATTGTCCTCTACCCAGAACTAGAGCTTCTCCTGTTCTTTACAATCCCGGTAAAAGCAAGATGGCTTGTCCTTATCATACTCACATCCCTACTTCTCATAGATCTTTCTAACGGCATGTTTGTCTCGTTCTTTGCCTATATAACCGCTTTTCTTTTTGGCTATCTCTACGCAACTGTTGCCTGGTCATTAAAAAGCCCTTTCCCTTTTTTAGAACCCTTGCAAACACGCCTCTCTTCTTTATTTACAGGTCCAAGTGTTGATGCCTACGTCCGCTCCTCCTCAAAGATCTACGATTTTAAAACTGGGCAGAGAATAGTCTCCGATCAGGAGTTTCTCGATGGCTGCCTAACTAAGATACAACAAGAAGGGAGAAATTCCCTTACCTTTCGAGAACGGATACGCCTTTATCGCCTCTCTCGAAAACAGAAAAAAATCCTGCTTAAAAAAAAGGAATATGAGAATTGGCGCCATTAGGCACCCTTTTCCCTTAGTTCATGAATTGGCCCCCTTTTAAATTAGAAAATTTTTTTGCAAAACACGAATTTAGCGCCCGCTATCTTTTGTGCCCCTCCGATAGCCAACCTATCTCTTTACAAGAACTCCTCTCCTATGCAGATGAAGACACCAAAACTCTCTGGAGCACCCTCTCTTTAGGCTACACCGAAGTACCAGGGCATCCGCTTTTGCGTAAGGAAATCGCTAAAACTCACCCAGGCTGTGACCCTTTGAAAGGTATCGGAGTCTTTACCGGAGCCCAGGAGCCGATACTCTCTTTTCTC
>CAZBHP010000159.1:2600-3525 GCA_964491795.1 uncultured bacterium
AAGGGAGATCATGTGGTAGTTCCTAAACCTTGCTACAACTCTCTCTCTACTATCCCCGAACAACTTGGAGCTGAGGTCAGCACCTTCCCTATACGCTTTTCTAATGGAGGATGGCGCTTTCTTTTAGAAGATTTAGAAAACGCCCTGCGCCCAAATACTCGCCTTATCATCATCAATTTCCCCCACAACCCAACCGGCGTCTCCCTTGACCTCAAAACCCTCGAAGAGATTATCGCCCTCGCAAAAAAAAGCGGCGCTTTCCTTCTCTCTGATGAAGTTTATCGCTTTTCAACTTACTCAGAAGATACAGTTTTACCAGCTGCAGCTTCTCTTTATGAAAAAGCAGTCTCTATAAATTGTCTCTCCAAATCTTTCGGACTTCCTGGGCTGCGTATCGGCTGGCTTGCCTCTCAAGATGAAGATGTGGTGCAAAAGGCTCTCGAGTTCAAGTGCTACCTCTCTATTTCTAATAGTGGTCCAAGCGAAATTTTAGCCCTTATGGGCTTGCGTGCTCAAAAAGCTCTTACAGAGAAAGCTCGAGGGATTCTCCGCTCTAACCTCTCTCTTCTCGACCGCTTTTTCCAAAAACACCATAAGCTCTTTGCGTGGAAAAAACCCATGGCTGGAACAACAGCTTTCGTTCAACTTCTCCCCCCTATCCCTGTGCGCGAGTTTGTAGAAGATCTTCTCTATAAAGAAGAGGTGCTTCTTTTACCTGGGCCTCTTCTAGATTACCCAGGAAATTTCTTTAGAATCGGTTTTGGAAGAAAAGACTTTGAGCAAGGGCTTCTCCGCTTCGAAAAATATCTAGATTATAAATTTAGTAGAGAGTGTTGTTATTAAAAAATACCACCCAATTTTTGGGTGGTATCTCGACTTTGGACATTTCCATAGAAAGTTAGTTTGCTTCTTTTTATGTAACCAC
>CAZBHP010000160.1:0-3418 GCA_964491795.1 uncultured bacterium
CTTAATTGGTTCGCTCAGTGCTAAGGGCGAATAAGTAGCCAACCGGGTTTTAAGTAAATCGCTTATCTCTTTTTTGATCGCTCCTTTAAGGGCGGCAACGGAGTTGCCGGGGGCGCCACTGGAAGTGAGCTTCCAGTGGCGCTTAACGGTTCTGCAGGCGTGCCCGCAGAACCGGATAATTCCAAGCGAAGCATTGCCCTTATGTTAATTCGCGTCCCGTTAGCGTGAGCGGAAGGGACCGCCGATGGCGAGATATCGGAAAGAGAAATCGCTTTTTATTGCGAGGAATCTGTATTTCCTACGTGACGAGAAAAATAAGCCCATGCTTTTGCTATGGGCTTAAGGTAAAAAGTGATTTATCAAACCGAGATTTCGCCCAATCAGAGGGTGTGGGAGGGATATGCGGAGCATCCCTTCCACATATTTTATTCTACGCCTTTACTAGACACTAAAGTGATACCTTAACAAACTTAACACCCTTTTCTCCAAGTCTCTCTTTTGTAGAGAGAAATGAGATCCCCTACGGGATGTGGGGAGGGGTGTGGGAGATGAGTTCTTCGCGGTGAGCGAGGGGAAATCTACGGGTTTGTAATTTGGCGATGAGTTTTTTGTAGGCGGAGTTCATTTTGGCAGACGAGACAATATAAGAGAGACTTTTTTCGGGTTGTTCGTTCTGACTTTTTTGGTATAGGGACTCTGGATACATAAAACTCTTTGGTGTAAATTTAATGACTATTCATAAAATATTTTAGATTTTTCTTCAATCCTCTTTTGGGATATCTTTTCTTACATGAAGCCACGTTTTCACTCATTCCTTCTGGTTGAAGTGTTTATTGCAATCGCCCTCATTTCACTTTGTTTACTCCCCCTCATGACGTTTCCCTACAAAGCAGTTCGTAAGGAAAAAGAGGCCCTTTTTTCCTTAGAAAAAGAGCGCTTGTTGGGAGTTATTTTTGCTCGAGTGTTGAAGGAGAAAGAACGGTTTTTATGTGGAGAAGAGCTTATAAAAAATGGGGGAAGTGAGGTAGAGCTTACAGAAATTGCTATCGATCTTAAGAATTACAAAGAGGTATACCGACCTCACATGAAAGTTGATCTTGTAAAAGGGGAGGGGGGCCAATTTTTGGCAGACTGCACCATCGAAATCCCCGATAAGAAAGGCCGTTTTTTTATTTTCTTGAAAAAAAACTCTTTGTAATGCTGATTCACTTTTATGGACAAAGAGAAACCGTTTACCCCATTTGTTTCCTCAGATACTAAAACTTCTGAATTCACACTAAGAGCTGTAATCTTAGGGCTTATCTTAGGGGTTTTCTTTAGTGTTGGGAACGCTTATTTGGGATTGAAGGTAGGGATGACGATCTCGGCATCGATTCCTGCGGCGGTCCTTTCTATGGCGATTTTACGTGTCTTTTTTAAGAATGTCTCTGTTTTAGAAAACAACATTGTCCAAACGATTGCAACTGTTGGAGAAGGACTTGCAGCTGGTGTGATTTTCACCGTCCCAGCCCTTTTTCTTCTAGGGGAACAGATCTCCAACACGAAAATTTTCATCCTCTCTTTTTTAGGGGGGATTTTAGGGATCCTCTTTATGGTCCCAATGAGACGCTATATCATTGTAAAAGAACACGGTGTGCTCCCTTTCCCTGAAGGGACTGCGTGCGCTGAGATCTTAAAAGCGGGAGCTCGTAAAACCCAGGATGCAGCTGTTGCTTTATGGGGTATTTTAACCGGCGCTATTTTTCGTTTAGCAATAGGGGCTTTGCACCTTTTTAATGAAGTAATCGACTACGTCTTTGGCACTTTTGAAAAAACAGAATTTCGTCTCGACACAGCTCCTTCTCTTTTTGGAGTAGGCTTTATCATTGGTCCGAAGTTAGCTGCTAGCACCTTTGCAGGTGGAGTTTTAGGCTGGTGGGTTTTAATTCCTTTAATTAAGTTGTTTGGAACAGGAGATGTGCAAATTTTCCCAGGTCCTGACCTTGTCACAAAAATGTCTGCTCTACAAGTCTGGTCAAATTATGTCCGCTATATTGGTGTAGGGACAGTGGCTATTGGTGGAGTCTACAACTTAATCCGTATTGCCCCCATGATTGTAAAAACAATCCATGTAGGGGTAAGAGAGCTTTTTGCAGGGTTTAAAAGAGAAGTTCTTCCGGAAAGAACAGATACGGATTTGTCGATGGGTTGGCTTATCCTAGGACCCCTTTTAATTGTCCTTCTTCTCTGGCTCCTTCCTCTGCAGATGAATCTTTTTACCATTGTCCTTCTTGTTATCTTAGGTTACTTCTTTGTTGCCGTCACATCTATCACCGTGGGCTTAGTCGGAAGTTCTTCTAACCCAGCATCTGGGATGGTAATTACCACTCTTTTAGCAACAGGGCTTATCTTTGTCCTTTTAGGATGGACAGAAAGGATTTACCTCATCATGGCGATCACCATGGGAGCAGTTGTAAACGTTGCGATCTGTATGGCATCGACAACTTCGCAAGATTTGAAGACCGGCTATATCCTGGGCGCCACACCGAGATGGCAGCAGGTCACAGAAATTATCGGCCTTGTATTGCCAAGCCTTCTGATCGGATTTGTCTTAGTACTCCTCAATAAAGCCTACACTTTCGGATCCGCTGCATTACCAGTCCCTCAGGCAACTCTAGTCTCTGTGGTCGCTAAGGGGGTCATTTCTGGTGAGCTACCGGTTTTGCTCGTAGCGATTGGAGTTGTGATTGGAATTATCTTGATACTCCTCCAAACCAACATCTTGGCCTTTGCAATTGGCCTTTATCTTCCGCTAGAAATTAGCACAGCGCTTATGGCAGGTGGTGCTGTAAGATGGGTAATTCAATTTTTAGCTACTAAGAAAAAAGCAAGCGAAGAGCAAGGGGTGATCGCAGCGTCTGGTCTTGTAGCAGGGGATGCTTGCCTTGGTGTCGTCATCGCCCTTTTCACTGTGCTCGGGTTCATTAATCCTGACGCCCCAGCTCTTTTAGGCCCCACTTATAGCGTCCTTTTCTTTGTATTCTTAGCGGTTTTCCTCTCTTTCCTATCTCTAAAAAGGAAAAAGCGCTAGACTCTCCTTCTTGTTCTACATGAGGAGGGTAGCTTGTGAAACTGATCTCCAAAGGTCTACTAGAAAAAACTGTGATTAGCGAGTTTTTAGAAACTCCACAAGAGGAGTTAGATATTTCTCTTAACGAAGCGGTTTTATCTCGTTATAAAGGACCTACAAAGGACAACACGCAAAATAACCCTTTTATTGCCCTGATCTCTTTTCATCGGGCAAACACCTTTAACCGATGAGATCCCTCAAGGTTACTTTTCGCCCCTTCACTTTGATGGAGGTGAGTATTGCCTTTTCTCTAATCGCTATCATTGTCGGGCTTCTCATGACTTCTATGCGCAATAGCCTATTTTTAGC
>CAZBHP010000161.1:0-3374 GCA_964491795.1 uncultured bacterium
TGACACTCCCCTCTTTATGAATCCCGGGCAAAAAGACAGGGGTTTTAGAAGAGCTCGATTCGGAAAGGGCAAGAAAAACAGTTATTTGGGAGCGTATCAAAGAAGAGACGTAGACAACATCAAAAGCGAGGTCCTTTATTTTTTTACCGGCATTTAAAGCATCGAGGGCGCCCTTAGAGCTTAAGCCCACGTTCACCCAACCTGTAAAGAGATTTTTTTTATTCCAGACCGACTCTGCATGTCTTAGAAGTACAAGCTTTCCCATATACTTATTTATACCACATCCTTTTTTCTTCGAGTATACAAATTAGAAATCTGATAGCCTATTCCCCAAGATGTCATTGAAACGTTTAAATAAACTCTTAAGTGAAGCCGGGGTCTCTTCTAGAAGAGGTGCCGATCTTCTCATTGCTTCTGGCAAGGTCATGATCAATGGTAAGATCGAAACTGAGCTTGGGACAAAAGCCGATCCCAGAAAAGATGAAATCCGCCTCGCAGGCAAAAAACTTCTTTTTGGAGAAAAACATTTTTACTACGCCCTCCATAAACCTAAAGGGTATCTCTCTAGCAATCGCCGCCTAAACAACGAAAAAATTATTACAGACCTCATCCCTGCAGAGATTAAAAAAAGACTTTTTACAGTAGGGCGCCTTGACAAAGACACTGAGGGCTTGATCCTCCTCACAAGCGATGGCGACTTTGCCCACAATGTGATCCACCCCTCTAAAAATTTAAGTAAAGAATATATCGCTAAAGTGGCCCTTGATATCACTGACGCCCATTTAAAAGACCTGGCTCAAGGGGTAGTTATTGAAGGGGTTCTTGTCATTCCCCATAAAGTGGAAAAGATCCGTAAAGGGACTTTACGAATCGTTTTGAAAGATGGAAAAAAACACGAGGTGAAACTCCTTCTGGAAATGGCAGGATTGCCACTTATCCATCTTAAACGTGTACGTCTCGGCTGTCTTCTTTTAGGTGATCTACCACTTGGGGCTTTAAGACCACTTTCTAGCGATGAAAAAAAAGCTCTTTTAAAAGGGTAAGTTCTCATGTATTACTTTGCGAAGCTTTTTGCAAAAGCTCCCTTCGATCTTCTGCAGCTCCACATGGAAAAGGTGTTAGCCTGCCTTGCAAAACTTGAAGAGGCTTTAAAGTTGTGGGGAAATGGTGCGCCTTACGAAGCAGAAGAGCTCTCTAAGAAAGTCTCTGAGCTTGAACACGACGCCGACCTGATCAAAAACGAGATTCGGACACTTTTACCAAGACGCTTTCTTTTCTCTACCGATCGCCATAACTTTCTAGAGATTCTCGCTTTGCAAGACCACCTCTCCGATGTGGCAGAAAGTATAGGGGGCCTTCTCTCCTTAAAACCTCTCGAAATTCCATCTCTTTTACAAGAACCTCTACGTCATTACCAAAACAAAGTCATGGAGACTGTGTGGGAAGTCAAAGAGATTGTCTTTTCTTTCGATGAGCTTCTTGAGGTGTCCTTTGGGGGTCCTGTTGCCGAAAAAATTAAGACTCGGATTAATCGAGTTGCCTATAAAGAACATGAAGCAGAAATTCTCAGCAAAACTTTTACAAAACTTCTCTTTCAACTGGCAGACTCTCTATCGACTCCCGACTTTTATCTCTGGATGCGCCTGATTGAAGAATTAAAAAAACTCTCCTACTTCTCAGAAAAACTTGCCCTTCGTATTGGAATGCTACTGGACATTCAGTAAATGGATATAGCCTTACTTGTTTTAACTCTGGTGATCGGCTTTTACATGCTGTGGAACATCGGCGCTAACGATGTTGCCAATGCTGTCGGCACATCAGTTGGCTCTGGCTCCGTTACGATCAAAAAAGCTCTTGTGATCGCAGCGCTCCTCGAATTCTCGGGCGCTTTTGTTTTAGGATCCAATGTATCAGAGACGATTCAGAGCGGGATCATTAACCCAAGCTACTTTGAAAAAGACCCCCTGATCTTTGCCCTCGGTATGCTCTCTGCTCTTCTTGCAACCTCTATTTGGCTACAGGCGGCAACCTTTTTCAAATGGCCCGTCTCTACCACCCATGCAATCGTAGGCGCTCTCTTAGGCTTTGGCGTGACAGTAGTAGGATTGGATGCTGTAGAGTGGCGGGTCGTTGGCATGATTGTCTTAAGTTGGGTGTTGTCTCCAAGCATTAGCGCCCTTTTAAGTTATTTCACCTTCGTCTTCATCCAGAAAAAGATCCTCTTTGCTTACAATCCCCTCCTTGCGACCAAAAGAATTGCCCCCTTCCTCACCTTCATCGTGCTCACAACGTTTATTATCAGCATCATTGCAAACGGCATTCACAATCTCCGCTTTAGCCTAAACCTTTACCAAACAATCCTTGTCGGTTTAAGCCTGGGCTTAATCGGCGCTCTGTTTGCCCTCTATTTCTGCAATCAAGTCCACCTAGATACAAAAGTCAATCGAGTCATTGCGGCTAAACAAGAACAGCAACTCTACAATCTGAACAAAGCCCACCGTCATCTTCTAGAAACCAAACTCGCCTCACAAGGGAAGATGTCGTCTCAAATCGGTGATATGCTGACCACAGTATCGGAGCTGATCGAAAGTGTTAAAGATAAAACGCGCTGGGAGAGCCACCTCTCTCTTGATTATGTAGCTGTTGAAAAGATCTTTGCAGGATTGCAAGTATTAACCGCCTGCTTTGTCGCCTTTGCTCACGGTGCAAATGATGTGGCAAATGCCATCGGTCCCGTCTCTGCCATTCTCCAAATCGTCTCCCACCCCTCTACTCTTGTTCTGAAAACCAATATCCCCATCTGGCTTCTCGCCTTCGGCGGTTGCGGTATCGTCATCGGTCTTGCCACCTATGGCTGGCGCGTCATTGACACCATTGGCAAAGGGATCACGCAGCTTACCCCCACCCGCGGTTTCTCCGCAGAGTTTGGCGCAGCTTCTACCATTCTTATTGCTTCAAAGATGGGTCTTCCCATCTCTACCACTCACGCTATCGTCGGCGCTGTCATAGGTGTCGGTCTTGCACGCGGTTTCTCCGCTCTTAACTTCGGCATGATCCGCAACATTTTCCTCTCCTGGGTCATCACCATCCCTTCAGCAGCTATCTCCTCCGTTTTAATTTTCTATCTCCTTAAACTTATTTTCGTATAAAAAAGCCCTTCCTAACAAAGGAAGAGCTCTTGACTTTGGACATTTCCATAGAAATTAGGTTATCTCTTTCTAGGCAACCACACCGTCAAAAGTTATCTCTCTTTTTAAGCAAAGGGGCTGCTCTCACATAGCCCCTCTGCACACCCCTTAAGCCAATTCTGGCTTCGATAAATCAAGCATCGCATCGGGCTCGCGTCTGAAAGACAGCCTCGCCTTTTGAAAAAA
>CAZBHP010000162.1:0-3360 GCA_964491795.1 uncultured bacterium
GGATATAGCATCCGCGGCGCTTTAAATGCCGCGGATGAAGCGGAGAGGGCACCTTCGGTTCCCTCTCCACACCTCACCCTCCTTCCAAAAATGCGAATGCATTTTTGGAAAAATCCCCTCAAACGCTATTTATGTAAGAGATTTGGAAATGTCCAAAGTCGAGCCTCCTTCTTCAGAAGGAGGTTCTTTTAATTAATGAGGTGCTTTTTGGGAGGCAGTGTGGGCGCGCTTACCGTTGAGCCAGGTTTCGAGGACGCGGATTTTTCCGATGTGTTCGGGAGGGACTTTTTTGGGGTTTTTGTCGAGGATGACAAGGTCAGCGTATTTGCCGACGGTGATGCTACCTAGCTCTTTGTCACGAAACGATTGCCAGGCGGGATAGAGGGTCATAGCTTTTATGGCGTCGCTCACTGAGATGGTTTGATCGGGGTTGAGCACCTCTTTGTTTCTCATCTGTCTGGTAACGATGATTTGGAAAAAGAGGAGGGGACTTATTTCTGCTAAGGTGTCGTCATTGAGGCTAAATTTGATGCCAAGCTCTTTTGCGGTTCTCGCTGAGTCGATGGTGTTTGCTCTCTCTTGCCCAAGAATCTTATCTCTAAACACTTGACCCCAGCGGTAGATGTGTAAGACTGTAAAAGAAGGGGTTGCTTTTAGTTTTTTTATTCTGATTAAGGTCTCTCTATCTAAAAGCGTTGCATGTTCTATGCGAAAACGGGGATCGTTTTCAGGGTAAGCATCTAAAGCATTTTCAAAAGCATCGAGCGTCTCTTGAATAGCAGCATCGCCATTTGCATGCACAGCCACTTGAGCTCCTTGTTTATGAGCGTAGAGAACCATATTTTGTAGATCTTCGGCTCGATAATTGAGGGTTCCTTTATTGCTAGGCTCATCTTTATAAGGCTCTGTAAGAGCGCCCGTGTGTCCTTGCAGCGAACCATCTGACCATATCTTTACCCCCAAAACTTGGAAAAGGGGGTCATTGCGTTGTTGTAAGACATGAAGGTTTTTAAGAAGGGGATAGACGATATATCCTTGCATCCTTACAGGCATGTTAGGACGGTGTGCAATTTTCCTTAAGAGATCGATATTTTCGAGGGGAGTTGGCATAGGAAGACCAAGAGCAAGATCGGTGACTGTTGTGTAACCAAAAGCTGCATAGTAATCGGCGGCTTTTGTTGTGAGTTCTATGAAGTTAAGTTTTTCTCTTTGAGGAAAGCCACTGAGAAGCATTGAGACCGCAGGGAGTTCAAAAGCAACCCCTGTCAAATCTCCTTTGGCATCTCGTTGAAAAGAACCACCGATCGGATTTACAGTAGAGTTTGTGACAAAAGCCGCTTTAAAAGCTGCACTATTGCCGTAGGCGATATGTCCCGAAGTGTTGATCACAAGGATAGGGACAGTGGAAGAGATTGCATTGAGGGAGTCAAAGTTCAACTCCCCTGGGTTTGTCATTAAAGAAGGGTCGTAGCGAAAAGCAAGAACTGGCCCTTTTTTTACCTCTTCTTGCAAAAACGCTGTAATCGTATTGGCTGTGGGATAGATGAAAGGATCTAGCTGTAAACCTTGAAGAATGAATGCGGTAGGGATAACATGCGTGTGGGCTGCTATAAAACCTGGAAGAAGAGTCTTTCCTTGGAGATCGACAAGCTCTGTATGAGTTTGCTGATATCTCAGAGCCCCTTTTTTGCTGCCGACAAAGATAATTTTTTCGCCCTGAATCGCTATGGCTTCTACGCGGGGATGCTTCTCATCGACTGTAATGATATCACCGCCATAAAAGATAGTGTCGGCTTTTTTCTTTGACCAGTTGCTTTGTGAACAGGAAGAGAGGGTGCAGAAAAAAAGAAAATAAAGAAAGTTTTTCATAGTTTTCAGTTCTCATAGAAAATCATTTATTGCAAAGACTTTCGCGCTTGAAATTTTCTTATTTCTTTTGTAGGTTTAATATACATGCGACCTATTTTTTCAGTTTTATGTTGGGCTTTTTGTTTGCAGCTGATTGCAGAAGAGCCTCGTGTTATTATTTCCAAGATTCTTTCGCTTGCTGACATCCAAGTGGATGGCAAGCGACCTTTTGATGTCCAGGTTCATAATGATCAATTTTATGGGCGGGTATTACGGGATCGATCTCTTGGTCTTGGTGAATCTTATGTAGAGGGTTGGTGGGATGTTGAAAGGCTTGATGAATGTATCTATCACATTTTGAAAGCTGATCTAAGAAAGCAAGTGGGTTTTTCTTGGAGCTTGATATGGGCAGCTGTTAAGGCAAAGCTTTTTAATGAACAAAACCGATCTAAGAGCAAAAAAGTCATCGATATTCATTATCAATTGGGTAATGATCTTTACCAAAATATGTTAGATCCTTTGATGACATATAGTTGCGGGTATTGGAAAAATGCAAAGACTTTAGATGAAGCCCAAGAGGCGAAATACGATCTTATTGCTAGGAAGCTTGGTTTTAAAAAAGGGATGCGCGTATTAGATATTGGATGTGGTTGGGGTGGTTTTGCAAAATATGTAGCTCAAAAGTATGAAGTCAGTGTTGTAGGGATCACCCTTTCTGAAAATCAAGCTCTTTACGCAAAAGATGTGTGTAAAGATCTTCCTGTGGAAATTAGGGTGCAAGATTACCGAGATATTAAAGAAAAATTTGATCGGATTGTGGAAATCGGTATGTTTGAACACGTGGGAGCAAAAAACTATCGCTCTTTTATGGAGATCGTACATCGCTCTTTAAACGATAACGGAATGGTTATGCTTCACACCATAGGAGGCAATGAAACCACGATGACAACCGATCCTTGGATTACCAAGTATATTTTTCCTGGAGGACATCTTCCATCAGTTGCTGAAATTGGCAAATCGATAGAAGATCTTTTTGTTATGGAAGATTGGCATAATTTTAGCGCCGACTATGATAAGACGTTAATGGCTTGGCATCATAATTTTACAACCAATTGGAAGAAAATAGAGAGCGCCTATCCCGCCTCCTTTTATCGTATGTGGTCTTATTATCTTCTTTCTTGTGCAGGGTCTTTTAGGGCCCGTAATATCCAGCTGTGGCAAGTAGTTCTCTCCAAAGGTGGAGTCCTTGGTGGTTACGAAACAGTTCGTTAGGACTATCTTCTTTTTTGTTTTGGTACGCAATAGCTTGCGTCTAGTTCTGCGAGAGCGAAAAAGCTACAGGATATGTAAGATAGCCTGCGGCTTATAGGATACGCAGGATAATTATAAGAAATTTGCATCCTGCATATCCTATCGACGAAGTCGATCCTGCACATCCTGTTCCCTGATATTATAAGCTCATGTTACGCAATAGCTTGCGTCTAGTTCTGTGAGAGCGAAAAAGCTACAGGA
>CAZBHP010000163.1:0-3333 GCA_964491795.1 uncultured bacterium
CCGCTCTCGTGCACCCTGAGGCGAAATTGGGCAATGGTGTAAAAATTGAAGCCTATGTGATCATAGCCTCTCCATATGTAGAGCTAGGAGATGGTGTAGTTATCAAGCCTCATGTCTATATTGAAGGGCATGTCAAAATTGGGAAAGGGACCACTGTCTGGCCTTTTGCGAGTATCGGCGCAAAAACCCAGGACTTAAAATATCGTGGCGAGACGACCTATGTAGAAATTGGGGAACAGTGCCAAATTAGAGAATATGTCACGATTAACTCTTCTTGTGGAGAGGGGACAAAAGTAATTGTTGGTAACAACTGTTTGCTTATGGCCTATTGTCATGTAGCCCATAACTGCACGATTGGAAACAATGTAATTATGGCAAACTCCGCAACTCTTGCAGGGCATGTGTATGTAGGAAATCACGTCACGCTCGGGGGTATTTGTGCTATCCATCAGTATACTCGGATTGGTGACTATGCAATGGTTGGAGGCGGCTCTATGGTGGCCCAAGACATCCCTCCCTACTGTATGGCCTCTGGCTATCCCGCAAAAGTTGCAGGACTCAATGTCATTGGCCTAAAACGTCGAAAATTTTCGATTTCTTTACGTAAAATGCTTATCCGGGCTTATCGTCTTACCTACCAAGCAGGCCTGTCCTGGAAAGAAGCCCGGGAAGTGATTCTTGCAGAGCATGGATCAGATCCCTTTGTGAAGAACTGGGTCTTTTTCTGTGACCAAACAGAGCGGGGTATTGCAGCGCCGAGAAGTCGAGGTAGGGGGAAAAAGAATATAGCTTCCTCTGATCTCCTTGCAGAGATGCAAGCCTCTGACGTATAATCTTACTCTTTCAATCTAATGGTTTTTTTTATGATTAATGATTTTTTCTCAATACTTTCGCAAATGGATGAAATTTTTTGGAGATACTTAGGGTTTTCTCTAATAGCTTTGCTTGGTTGTTATTTGACTGTAAGCACTAGGTTTTTCCAAGTTAGAGCCCTTTCTTCTACCATTCGAACATTTATCTATTTCTTTAATTTTAGAGCTGGGAAAGAGACAGGAACCCATCCTTTGAAAGTTTTCTTTGCATCGGTGGGGGGAATGATCGGAGTTGGTAATATTGTGGGTATCGTCACAGCTTTGCAAGTAGGGGGTCCAGGGGCTATTTTTTGGGTGTGGATCGCCGCGTTTTTAGGATCGCTTATTAAATATGCAGAAGTGTTTTTAGGTCTCAAATACCGACAAAAAAACAAAGAAGGTGGATATGACGGTGGTTCTATCTACTTCTTACAAAAAGCTTTTCGTTCTCGAAAAGTCGCGGTAGTTGTCTGTATCCTTCTTTGTATTTATGGCGCCGAAGTGTATCAATTTTCAATTTTAACTCATAGCTTGTCGACTAATTGGCATCTTAATCATCACCTTGTTGTCTTCTCTCTTTTGGGGCTTATATTTTATACAGTGATGGGGGGGATCAAAAGGGTTGGAAAAGCTTGCGGTCTTTTTGTTCCGCTCTTTACAATTATATATATCGTGATGAGTCTCGTTGTGATTGGATCACACTTGGGCGAATTACCTGGGCTCATCCGTGGCATCTTTGTTTCTGCCTTTACAGGGCATGCAGCAATTGGCGGCTTTGCGGGGAGTAGTATCATGCTTGCTCTGCAACAGGGGATTTCAAGGTCTGTTTACTCCTCAGATGTCGGTATCGGATACGACTCAATCATTCAAAGTGAGACAAGCGCTGTCCAAATTGAAAATCAGGCAAGACTTTCTATGTTGGGGGTTTTTATCGACAACCTCGTTTGCACATTAAGTCTTTTGGTTGCCCTCACAACCGGGCTATGGAAAACAAATCCTATTTTGGATCCTTTTTTAGTTGTCCAAAATGGTCTTGCTACCTGCTTTCCTGGGCAAGCGATATTCATGCCCGTTTTCCTATTCGTTTTAATCTACACTACACTCATCTCTTTCCTCTTTGTCGGGATCAAATGCGCCCGGTTTTTACATCCAGATCTTGGTAGAAAAGTTTATTTAGTCTTTGCAGCAGCCTTTTTCCTCTTTTTCTCTTTTGCGGATCCATCAAGAGCTCTCCTTGTTATGTCTTTGTCTGGATGTGGCCTTTTGTGTATTAATCTCCTTGGAATTCTGATCTTGCGTAAAGAGATTGTCTTCTCTCTCTTTAAACCTGTGGAGCCTGTGCTAGGAGAGGTATGAGAATTGTTTTTTTTGGGACAGACAGCTTTGCAGCCGAAATCCTCTCCCACTTGTTAGAAAATAAAGTAGATGTCATTGCAGCAGTTACTCAGCCAGATCAGCCTAAAGGGAGGGATCAAAAAATTTCCCCCCCTCCCGTTAAAGAGTTTTTAGAGAAAAAAGGGTGGCAGAAGCCTATTTTTCAACCAGAAAAAGCTTCAAGCCCCGCTTTTGTTGAGACTTTACGGGAGCTAGCGCCCGATCTTTTTGTCGTAGTTTCGTATGGTCAGCTATTGAAGCAAACTTTGCTCGATGTTCCAAGTCTTACTTCGATCAATGTTCATCCAAGCTTACTTCCTAAATATAGGGGGCCCTCGCCTATTCAAAGTGCTGTCTTAGCTGGAGAAAAAGAGGTGGGAGTTGCAATTATGGAGATGGTGCTTGCGATGGACGCAGGGGATATCATTTGCTTAGAAAAAACCTCCCTTCCAGAAGAGATGACTTTTGGAGAGTTGGAAGAAAAACTCTGTGCTCTTTCTAAAAAGCTTTTACTAGAAACGATTGAGGAGTTTGAGAGGAAGGGATCAGTTACAAAGTATCCTCAAGAGGAGAGTGAGTCTACCTACACTAAAAAGATCTTATCAAAAGATAGTTTTATCGACTGGCATAAGAGTCCACAAGAGCTTTGCAATTTTGTCCGAGGGATGAATCCTCGCCCCGGCGCCCGCTTTTTTATAGAGATACACGGGAAAAAGCTCCTCGTAAAAATTTTCCAAATTGAAACTTGTGATGAAAAAGGGGGATCGCCAGGAGAGACCCTTTTCTTTACTCCGACTAAAGGGTGGGTAGTTGCCTGTCGAGAAGGAAGTATTTCTATTAAAGAGTTACAAGTAGAAGGAAAAAAAAGAATGTCTATAGAAGATTTCCTTAAAGGACATAATTTTATAACGATATCCTTGTAATATCCTTTACGAAATTCTTACATTATCTTTATACTAGTTGCCATATTTAATTTTTACTAAAGATAGAGAGATTAAACTTTATGGCAGTAGCAGCATTACCAGCATTACCAGAAACAATAGATGGACCCCTTCGTTGGGGGCTTAATCCAACAGGACAAATACAACCAGCGCCTCATGGAAACACG
>CAZBHP010000164.1:0-3315 GCA_964491795.1 uncultured bacterium
AATCTCATCCGTCAGAGAGCCGCCTAGTGGATGAAATAAGTAGCCAACCGGGTTTAAAATGGAGGGCCAGGGAAGAAAAAAGGGTCCATCGGGGGTAAATTATTCCCAGGAAAAAAAGGTGGTGGGATGAACCTGCCCGTAGCATCCGCTAAAGGTCTGGTGGATGCTAACAAATTTGGGGTTTTTTGGGGATCAAGTGCGCCCAGGTTTGGCTCGATAAATTTAAGTACTATCTCGCGTAAGAACTGAGGAATCTTAAAGTTTTTGAAGAATTTTGAAGATTTGAGTAGAGCTAGTGCGATTAAAACAAAGACAAAAACAATGATAAAGCGGATCACCAAAGAAAATAGGGGAGAGATGGGGTTTTTCAACATGCAAGTGGGGTTACAGGTTTTAAAAGAAGAGGAAAATAAGGGGTGAGAAGTAAAACAATCTTCATCTTCAGAGAAAAGAGGGTTTCTAGGACAACAGGGGCAGCAACAGTTTACAGGAGTAGGTGGGCAAGTCCAAGAAGGACAGGGGTAGCAATTTTGCTTAGGGTTATTGCATGGGTAAAAATTATGTGGCGGGAATATGTTCATAATTATTTTATTTCCTTTTATCCATTTCATTATATCTGAGAGAGAAATTGTGGCGAGTTAGGGAAGAAAGGCTGTGTTATCTGGTCTTTTAAAAGAACATCCTTCTGAAAAAGGTGAAATTCTTCTGGCGCAGTAAGGATTATTGGGTGAATTAGACACTCTATTTAAGTTCTGAGAGGGTGGATTGCAGCTTGGTAAATCGTTCAAAACTGAGCAATAGTCGAGAGGAGAAAAATAGTCTCTAGGAGGCAGAGAAAAGTGACAAGGAGATAGTGGATTAGAAGGTGTTGTTTCTTCGCAAAAATAAGAACATAAACATTTTTTCAATAAACTGAAGCGCCTTGAACAAGGCTTACGAAGAGCACAAGATGACTTAGAACTTTTACAAACAGAGATGAACTGAATAATAACAGAAGAGAAAAGAAGAAAACCTAGAGCCAATTTTAGTTTGTTCCCTGAAGAGCTTGTTTGAGGAGGGAGCGGATCAGGACAGTGAATGCAATTTAAAGCATATAAACAGGGCGTGACTAGGTTATTAACTGGTAGGCATTCATTGTTTATTAATTTATACATCGCTTTTCTGTTTTTTTGCTATGTTGCTACACCATTAGGTCGAGGAGCTGCATTAATAGGAGCCCCATTGCCAGGAGATGGCGTTAAATTCATGTAGGGGGGATATAGATAAGGAAAGCCTTTCATGGGTAGCCCTCTTGGAAACATCGGGGCATAATAAGATTGTTGGGGAGGCAATGAAGGTTTTGGAGGAGTAGGTAAAGAAGGAGGTGGGGGTGGAACTCGAGAAGGAGGGGCGTTACAGCAAGCAACTCCTCTTGAACAGGGAGTATTACAGCCTGTATTTATAGGGCAACACCAATTTTGTTGGTTTTGAGGTGGATAAGAGTAGCAGCATGTAGAAGGGTAAAGACAGTAATTTTTTACATAACCAGGGGAGGCTGAAAAGCAGCACGGATTCGGATAGCAGCAAGAGTTGTTTTGCTGATATGAGAAAGGGATATGACAAGACGGGATGCAAGTAGGATAGATTGGGCAAGGATTAGTTTGGTAACAACAAGGGGTATAGATACAAGAAGGTGCAGTCGAGCAGTTAGGATAAGAAGGGCATGTAGAGGTGCCGCATACATTACATGTAGGGCAACCGTTCGAAGTTGGACTTTTTGCAGTAAATTTGAATAATTTCATTAAATTTTCTGAGTTTATTTTTTTCTTATCTCGATTCTATCGTAGATAGTATAATTTCTTTGTTCTATTCATATTTATGCGGTTATGTTTTGTAAATAAAATGAAGTATCGATTAAGTCCCATCCTCATGGATTAGGAAGAATTCCTCCTGCTTTAGTCCGTTTTGCTAAAACATCCAAGTTTTGAAATCACTTGGGTATATACTGATCGTGATTCAAAAATTGGTTTTTGATTTCATCGGCATCTTAACTTTTGAACTTCTTTCGACTCGCCCTGTTGAAAAGGGGCCCAAACAGAGAAAAGCCAGGGGCTTTTCGAATTTGGGAGGGGGGCTCGCCTCACGATCGCCTAACGGCTAGTCCAAAATTTAAGTGCCGATTTCTCCAAATTCCCAGTTTTTGAGATCCGATCAGTATATAGCGTGGCAATTCGCTTAAATCTCCTAAGATTTTCATATTGTGGTGCTTTATAAAATAAACCGGTATCCCTGCTAAAATAAATCTAAATAAAAATAACAAAAATAAAGGGAATAGTATGACAAACCCAAATACACCTAATTCGAAACAAGGCTTTCCTGAAGGGTATTCTTGTAATCCATGTAATCCCAAATCATACAACCCTTGCGTTAACCCATATAATTCTTGCCTTAACACATGTAATACATGTCCAACAAATCCCTGCATTCTTAATTCTTGTTTAAGCAATCCTTGCCCTAATCCACCTCTAAAAGTAACCCCAGAAGATTTAGCACAAGCTGGAAAAAAAGAAGTTTTTAATTTCTTCCCAAATCCTGTTCAGTGCAATCGCTGCAATCCTTATGAAGAAGATGCCAAGTTAACAAAAACAGTTCAAATAGTGCTCTTGCTTCCGAGAATGTTTGCTTTAGTTCTTTTACTTGCAGCTTGGTTGCTTTTTGATGTTTATATTAATATGGTAGCAGGGCCTGCATCGTCAGTCATGAGTGGAGTGATCGCTTTTTCAGTAGGCGTTTACCTGGGCAAAAAAGATGTCCGCTCTTGGTTTGTTCATAAGAACTGTTGTACAGAATTGGTCACTATCCCTCGAAACTATGCTGTAACTATGTTAGTTGTGCTTACAGTTGTTCTAAAAGCTTTTTGGGCTTATTTTTACCTAAACTTTGCAGTGATTCCGAATTGGATGTATCTTGTAGATATTGTAACTTCTGCTTTAGTGACTGGGTTTTTTGTAGCTCGTTCTTACTTCTTCTTTAAGAATTATCTTCATACATAAGAGTTATAGAAGATTTTATACTCGGTCGGGCACCGATCTTTCTTGTTCGACGTCACTAGTCAAGCTACATCCAAGGTGATTAAAAGAACATCCCTCTTCAGAAGGGATCTATTAACCTGAGTTTTGGGTTTATCAGGCTGATGGTCAATCTAGTTTTGGCTTAAATTTCAAAGAACTTAAGCGAACCAATAGCTAAAGCGCCTATATAGTCTTTTAAGTTATAAATTACATGTTTTAACTCGTCTCAAATCTCTTATTTTTCATCCGTCTGCATCGGCCCTGT
>CAZBHP010000165.1:0-3298 GCA_964491795.1 uncultured bacterium
GATATGACCGCGATTAAAATAATAACTTTGACTGTGAGGTTCGATAAAGTATGTGGTAAGGTGATCGACTTCTCCTTTCCATACAGTGTTGTGAACAGAGGAGCCGCTTTCAAAAGACCATAGATCGCTCATCTCTAAAGTAAAGTCTTTTATAGAGTCGTATTTTAAGACATCGTATTTGGGGAGGATGATCTCTACACGATTACCATTTTTTTGTTGTTCTTTAGAGAGGCCATAGACCACATCGCCAAGGCCGCCAACCTTAGCAATGGGCGCAAGTTCTGAAGCGATATGGACGATATACATGAGGATCCTGCTTTCTCGGTTTTCATAGCAGAAGAGAAGTATTATGTATAAATTTTTTTTACAGAAGGGGCTCTTGCAAATAAACTATCTCTTTCGTATAGTAATTGCTTTTCTGAGAAAGAATATTCTTGGTTCAAGGGAAGTTCTTTGGAAAAAAAGGGTATTGGGGTGTCGCCAAGCGGTAAGGCAGCGGTTTTTGGTACCGCCACGCGGAGGTTCGAATCCTTCCACCCCAAGATGTTAGAGTAGCGCTTACCTATCGCAGGTAAGAAGGCTAAAGAGATCGTCCATAGGACTATACATCCTAAGGCTTGTAAGAATTAGAGATAAGCGTTTGACCAAGGGCGCTGGAGCCCCACTCCAGAGAAGCCTCTTGTCTCAGTGGGAGTAGTGGTTCATGTCTAGCCGCTATTTCTCTCGTTTATCACCAAAACAATGTAATGATTTTTTAAGGATGAGTATGAAACTAAAGCTGGAAAAACGCCTCCAAGGGACTAAGGGAGCACTCGCTAAGCTTCGCCGCGAGGGAGATATCCCTGGGGTTCTCTACGTTAAAAGTAAAGATGGAGTTCCCATTGTGATTAAAGGGGACGAGTTTAGAAACCATCTAAGACATGTTACACCAGGCTGTTTATCTACACAGATCTTCACGTTAGATTTGGGCGGAAAAACAACCAAAGCAATTGTAAAAGACATCCAGTATGAGCGCGTAAGCTATAACATAGAGCACGTTGACTTGATGGAATTGCATGATAAAGATGCTGTGTCACTCTATATTCCTATCATTTGTAAAGGAGAAGATAGCTGCCCAGGAGTGAGCCAAGGTGGCCAATTGAAGCGTGTAAAACGATCGATTCGAGTTTCTGTTGTAGCAAAAGAGATTCCAGATGCTTTTGTGCTCGATGTAACTCGCTTGAATCTTGGAGAAGCTCTTAGAGTAAGAGATCTTCCTCTTACTCCGTCTATGAAAGTAGGGATGAAACCAAACCAAGCGCTAGTAACTGTTAATAAGTAATGGAAAAAAGACGTGTACTCATTGTGGGTCTCGGAAACCCGGGCTCCCGTTATGAAATGACAAGACATAACGCAGGCTACCTCGTAGTAGGTGGGTGTGTAAAAAGTCTAGGATTGAGTCTGAAAAAAGATAGTACACTAGAAGGAAAAATAAGTGACGGAATGCATAAAGAAAGCCATATCTATTTTCTTGAGCCGACAACCTATATGAATCATTCAGGGGTCGCTGTGAAAAAAGCTATGCAGGCTTTTCAAATCGCCGTCGAAGATCTTCTAGTTATAACAGACGATGTTTATATCCCCTTTGGATCTTTTCGCCTTCGGGAAAAAGGATCTTCAGGAGGACACAATGGACTTAAGAGCATAGAAGGGCATATAGGAACACAAGAATTTGCCCGTCTGCGTGTGGGTATAAGCGAGCCTTGTGGGTGCAGTTTAGAAGAGCACGTTTTAACAGACTTTACTAAAGAAGAGTTAGAAAAAATGCCAGGAATCGTGGATCAAGCAAAAGTATTGGTTGATTTCTGGATACAAAGAGATACCAGAGGAGCACAAGGCTTTATTGCTGCCTTAGGTGCTGAAAAAAACTCTGAAAAAAATGTTGGAGAATAAAACACATGAGAGGAACAAGAACAAACACTTATGAAGGGCTCTATATTTTTCGCCCCACACTCAGTGATGAAGCGAGAGAAAAAGCTCTAAAGAAGATTACTACTGTTATCGAAAATTTCGGGGGAAAACTCGAAAAGACGATTGACTGGGGACGTAAGAAGATGGCGTATGAGATCAAAAGTTGCCGTGAAGGGCATTACATTTTGCTCTACTTTTCTTTGCCTACAAGCGCAATTGATGAGTTAGTACGAGAAAATCATCTCCATGAAGATCTTCTTCGCTATCTGCATCGCACAATTGCTATGCATACAGAAGGTAATGAAGTGAAAATCATTGCAGAGATCCCAGCAGGTCAAGAGATCAAATTTAAAACCCTTACGAATATAGAGAGGTAATTGTATGTTTAAAGGTCCACCAAAACCATACGTCAAATCATCTTACCTACCTAATGCACCTGTAAAGCCAAAAAAATGCCCCTTTACTGCAGAAGGAATGTGGGAAATTGATTACAAAGATGTAGAGACGCTAAAACAGTTTGTTACAGAGCGCGGTAAAATTTTGCCACGCAGAATTACAGGCGTTTCTCAGATGCATCAAAGAAAGTTAACGAAAGCGATCAAACAGGCAAGATACATGGCTCTTATGCCGTTTGTTGCCAACGATTAGAACGGAGCTATTATTGTATGAAATACAACTTACTTTTACTTGAAGATCTGACAAACTATGGGCGAAAAGGGGACTTTGTCCTTGTAGCGCCTGGTTTTGCTAGAAACTTTCTTCTTCCACAACAAAAGGCCCTACTTGCCTCTCACTCAACTTTGAAAATGCGCGAGCGTCTACAAAAAGAGAGAGAAGAGCAAGCTGTAAGAGATCGCTCTATATCTGAAAAAGTGGCTAAAGACGTGCAAGGACAGATGTTCGAAACGGTTGTGAAAGTCGATCCAGATGGACACATGTACGGTTCAGTTACAACTGCCGATATTTCTGAGATCCTATCTCGTGCCGGACACACGGTAGATAAAAAGCATATTGCTCTTTTACAGCCTATCCGCGCCCTGGGATCTTACGAGATCACACTCAAGCTGCCTGAGTATGTAGAAGCTTCTATTGGGCTTGTTGTCAAACCAGACCGCGAGCTTAAAAAGAAAGAGAAGAGCGAGAAAAAAGAAGAGGAAATTATTGAAGGAAAAGAGAGCGAAGGGAAAAGCTAGAGAGTATTTTTCTCCAGCAAAACTGAATCTTTTTTTTCGTATCCTCAGAAAACGTGGGGACGGCTATCATGAGATAGCCTCCCTCTATACAGCGATTAATTTCGGGGATACCCTTACTTTTCTCCCACAAGAGGAAGATGCCTTTGAGGTTTCAG
>CAZBHP010000166.1:0-3288 GCA_964491795.1 uncultured bacterium
AAAATCCCACTGCCGTTCATTGTATTAATGATATCAGGCTGCAGGGTAACTACGCCCCCCATAGGGTTTGGGTCTGCTGGGTCGAATACTTCATCGCGCACCAAGTAAACAGGAACGAGGAAGGTGGTGTCAGGGGTTGGGTTTTGTAAAATAGCAACCACATCTACCCAGTAATTCCCATCTTCACCGACAGTCACACCTGTAGGGGAGAGGTAAAGTCTGCCTTCTTTGAATCCTCTGTTGCGATTAAGAGAAAGGGGGGTCACATCTGGGTATGAGTTTGTTTCGATAGTGAACCAGTCAGTTGGGCCACCAGAAAACCCAGCACTTCCAAAGATCGGCTTAACAGCATGCGTCTTTTGGCAACAACAGACGCCCATACTGCACTGAGGCGGAGTTTGATCAGATCCTTTTTTAGAAAGGGGAGATGCTTGTAAAGATCCCACAAGAAAAGAGCTGAGGGCTAACATCTGTAAAAATTTCATAAAACCTCCTTATAGATAAAATTGTTTGATCTTTTTTAGACTATAAAGAAATTTTTTTTTTGAGCGTTAGAAATTTTTCGATCGTCTAGATCGTGTACGAGAAGAAGAGGGGTAGCGCACATCCCCTAGATAAGGGACCATAAAGATAGCGACGATCACTTCCATCAAGACAGCTTCATAATTGAGGCTCTGTCCTACAGGTGAGAGAAGAAGGGGGAAAAACATGCCTAAAGTATTCATGGATCCGTGGAGTAAACCAACGAGAAGTAAGCTTTTTCCCGTCTTAAAATAAAGCCAAGCAAAGATAATCGAAAGAGAGAAGATATGGAGAGTAAATAAAAAGAAGGTAAAGAGTGTAAAAGAAGAGTTATACAAGTAAGTCAAAGGAATAAGCCATATTCCCCACATGAAACCCACTAACAAAGTCGAAAAAAGAGGACTTACATATTTTGATAGCCTCACTAAAGCGTAACCTCTCCATCCAATTTCTTCACAAAAGGTGTAAATAAGCGTAAGCTTTGCGAGAATGAGAAGGGTAGAGGGGTGAAAAATTTTGCCCAAGGAATTGGGTAGTGGTCCTTTTAATTGAATGGCGATAAAGGATGCAAGGCAGTAGAAAGCAAAAACTCCAAGATAGCAAATGCTATAATAGAAAAGGGGAACTCGGATACGAAGTAAGGGGGTAAGCAGTTCTTTAAGACCTTTCACTCCCTTTTCTAGGCTAGTTAATAGAATCGCAAACAAACCTGGGGCCATAAGTCCAACATACGCCCAATCTAGAGAGAGACTAAGATTGAGATTATTTTGGACAGAGGGGATCAAAGTGATCCAAACTGTATAAGACCACGCAACTGTAAGCGAGAAAAAAACGCCTAGTCTACGCATAAGAACACCTATAGCACAGAATGCTATAATTAGTGTTCTAGTTTTTAATCAGTAAGGTTTGTGTCTACGAAGAAATTGCTGTTATTTGCAATGGGGAGATAAGGGCGAGCTTGATTACAGCAATTATTTCCACGTAAAGGGAATGAATAAGTAATTCCTATACAAACGTTTGCGTCATAGTTTACAAAATGGCGAATAGAGCTATTACCTACTGGCCCCATATACGCTCCATGAGCCTCTAAGCTCAAACAGTCGGTAAAAGGAGCTCGAAAATTAGCGCCCACAACAAATTGTCCTTCTCTTTTTCCAGGGACTATTAGACTTTTTCTATAAGGCACGCCTCCCCATAACATGAGTTCGGAGCGGTTTTCAAAAATAGAGCGCCAAAATAAGCTGACTTGACTAATCGCTCTAAAAGAAACAGGAATTCCCGCAACAGATTTATGAGCTGTGTGAATATCAGCGGCTCCCCAAACACCGAATTCCTGGGATCCGTTAATAATATAACTTAATTGGTAGCGAACTTGGCCAAAGGATGGGTCCAAAGCAAAAACACCGAAGTTTTTGTTAAACATCCAGTCAACTACAGCTGCAGCTTGGATGCCGTTACAGCAAAAGATCTCATCATCGCCATCGCAACAAGAAGCTTTATGAAAAAGACCTGCTGTCACAAAACCTTGTTGTTGCACGCTTCCTGCAATTCCAGGAACTACGCTGCCGCGTCCATACCAATCGTATACACCGTAGCTACCACCTACTTGAAGGCCAATCAAATCAAAAAGGGTCATCCCAAAGTTGGCGCCTATGAGCCCCCCAGTGTTACCATTCCAAGTCCCTTCGGGGATACCTCGAAAATCATCGTAAGAGATGTTTATCTCTCCAAACATAGGGCTTGGAGGGCCGCAATATTCGCAATACCCATCACTGAAGGCCTTTTGAGAAGAAAGTAAGAACACACAAGCTGTTAACAAGTGTCGCACATCACGCATCATATAAAACATCTCCAACTCTACATACATGCTCGAAAAAGAGAAATTCTTCTACAAGCTGCAATCCGTATAAATCTAAGAAAAAGTTTTATTATACTCAAGCTAAATCAAATTCCTTAGGAGAAGAGGTTCCATTCTTTTTATGTGTAATTCTTATCTTGTTTATTTAGAAGGTAATATGAAGTTTTGATCTCTCTTTTTTAGTCCTCTAGTGACAGCAAAGGCTAAAAAAAGTATCCAGTAGCGGTATGGACAACGGCAAAATGACCAAAGGGTATAGAGTCGAAAAAGATAGTCTTGGGGATGTAAAAGTCCCAAGCGATTGCTTGTGGGGAGCCCAGACTCAGAGATCGCTTGATCATTTCTCGATTGGAACGGATTTAATGCCCAGGGAACTGGTTGAGTCTTATGCCATTCTAAAAAAAGCCTGCGCTATTGTTAATCAGGAAGAGGGGAGTCTAGATAAAGATAAGTCGCTGATAATTACAGAGGTATGCGATGAGATTATCGAGGGAAAGCATAACTTACAATTTCCTCTTCATGTCTGGATGACCGGAAGTGGTACCCAGTTCAACATGAATGTAAATGAGGTCATTGCGAATAGGGCCTCTCAAATGGCTAAAAAGCCTTTGGGGAGCAAAACACCGGTGCATCCGAATGATCATGTGAATATGTCGCAATCATCCAATGACTCTTTTCCGACCGCTATGAATATTGCGGCGGCTCTTAAGATGAAAAGACATTTACTTCCTACCTTAAAAACCCTTCGCGACTCTCTTGATGCTAAAGCAAAGGAGTGGAAGAGTTTAGTGAAGCTAGGGCGCACGCATCTTCAAGATGCCACCCCTATTACCTTAGGTCAGGAATTTTCAGGCTACGTAGCGATTTTAGACGGTAATATTCAACACCTTCAAGATTCGTTACAAGGT
>CAZBHP010000167.1:0-3280 GCA_964491795.1 uncultured bacterium
ACCCCTAAAGGGATGGGATTGCAGCTTGGCAGTCGTTCAATTTCTTTTTCTCCAAGCTATTTACCAGAGATAGTGACTAATTTAGAAAAACGTCGAAGAGAGCCAATTCAAGAAGTTGAAGAAGTCTTACGTGACCCTGCTGCAAACGACTATGATGAAGTAATACCCCGAATTACTTTTGAAGGGATTGATATGTCTTTTACAGAAGGGCTAAAATGTTTACTAAAATATCTTCTGGACCTATCCCCTGCATCTCAACGCCGGGCTTCTCTGCTCGTTGACATTGTATGGGGAAAAGAGTAAAAACGTGAGCTTTGCTACCAAAGCTCACGGGAAATCAACTAATAGTGGCCAGGGTAACCAGATTTCCAGCCTTCTACGCTGCTAACTGGAGATTGCACCTCACCTGAAACTTGCTTCGAGGTTCCTTCCTCAATAGCCTCTGCAGGCACAGCTGACTCCCTTTTTGCAGAATCAGCAATACAACGAGGAACTGGACAACTCGATTCCTCCGGTCTTCCACCACTTCGTTCTCCTATTAAGGGATTTGGCAAAGCCGTTGGACTGTCTGGCCAGACCGTAAAACGACCTTCTAGTACGTCGGCTGCCCGAAGAGGAAGAGGAGCAACAGTAGCAGCAGTAGCAGCTATTCCAAGAGCAGCTACACTGTCCACCTTAGACACCTCTGGGCTAGCTTTAAGATCTTCTTTTGGAGGAGGCGGAACTTGCGAAGTGCCTTCACACATCTTACTTACTCTAACACACGATACTGAATCCATATAACACCTTATTTAAAGCATTGTTGTAGAGTCAACTAAACGTTTAATAGTATTTTTTTGTGATAGCGCACGATCCCAGTCAGCCTCTCTAGGACCCATTGAACAATCAGGGCAACGACGCACTATAGTAGTAATTGGAATCGCGGCTTCAAACGCTTTTTGTACTCTTTGAGAAGTTGATTGTGATGAAGAACTTGCTACAGAATCCATTCCTACACTTGAAGGAACGCGTGATAAATCAGAGCCACTAGAGACTCCCCCCAATGAACTAGCCATAAAAAACTCCTTTTTTATAAAGATCTGTAACTTCTAACCACTCTCCTGTTTTTTCCCAGGGCAGCTAGAAAATTACAGCGAAGAAAGAAGCTACTTAAGGCTTGTTCCCTCTCGGCAATCTTATAGATTCCGATTGATAAACAGAGTATTTTGTTAAGATAAAATTAATTTATCGTAAAGAAGCTTTAGAGTCAAGAAGGTTTCAAAATAAATTTTGGACAGGTTACGAATCGACCAAGCGAGGTGATTCTATAGTGAGAAGCTCTTTGGTGATGGGATGAGGAAAGGTTAAACGAGTATGATGCAGATCAATCCCCACTTTCCGCAAAAGTTGAGCTCCGTATTTAGTGTCTCCTCGAATAGGACAACCAAGTGAAGAAAACTGCGCACGGATTTGGTGGTAACGACCGGTAAAAAGCTCTACTTCCACAACAGGGCCTTCTAAGCATTTGTAACGGAGAACTGCTTTTTTCCCTTGCCCCTCCCGCACAACCTTTGTGTGATACTCTAAACGTTCTAGATAAGAGATGATTTCACCCTCTTTCTTGGGTAAAACTCCTTCGTGCGTCAAATGGTAAATCTTTCGCCACTCCCCTTCCCGAAGAGTTTCATTGAGTCGCGAGAGCGCTTTGGAAGTGCGCGCAAGGACGACAATACCACTTGCAGATCTATCGAGTCGATGAACCGAATGCAAAAAGACATTTCCTGGCTTATTGAATTTCTCTTTAAGAATGAGTTTTCCCCTCTCCACAAGGCAATCGCTTTCATGAATCGATGGGAGAGTCAAAAGCCCCTTAGGTTTATTGAGAACAAGAACGTGATTATCGAGATAAAGAATCTGCATGACGCTGCCTTACGACTTCATAAAGAAGGATAGAAGTTGCAACCGAAACATTGAGAGAATCGATCTCCCCTTTCATAGGAATATGGACAAACAAGCTCTCTTTTTCCCAGATCGGACTTACGCCGTAAGCCTCACTGCCAACAACAAGACATGTAGGCTTTTGAAAATCGAGCGCAAAGTAAGGCTTTTCCCCATGAGGAGAGGCTACCACCACTTGCATGCTCTCTTCCTCTAAAAATTTATGGGCCTCTTCTACTGAAAGAATCAGGAAAGGGAGGCGAAAAAAAGCGCCGAGACTTGCCCGTACAACGTTTGGATGAAAAGGGTCCATCTTCAAATCACAAAAAATAATCCCCTCCACACCAGCCCCTTCAGCTGTTCGCAATATAGCTCCGAGATTCCCAGGCTTCTCCACCCCTTCAACCAAAAGGAGGAGTTTTTTCCCTCGTAGTTCTTTTTGTGTATAAGAAAATTTTCTAACTACGGCCAGCGGCTCCCCTTCTCGGTAGGTCACTTGAGCGAGCACCTCTAAATCAACTTTTTTAACCGGTATTCCCTGGGCTCTTTTCTCTTCTATTAAATCAGACTCTTCAGCGTAGTAGATGACTTCTACATCTTTTACATGAGAAATTTCCCTCTCCCCTTCTACAAGGAAAAGCCCCTCTGGCCCTTTCTTTTTTGAAAGAGCAAAAAGATATTTGATATCTGGATGGTGTCTTGTTGTAATCATGGCTATTAGTATACACCGAACAGAGTTCAAAAATCGATATTTTTGACGTGTATATTACACATTTTTTTAAAACCTTATTTTTAATTATGGAATAGAAGTAAATCACACATATTGTTAAAATAAATAAATTAAATAATAATGAGGACCAAAAAATATGCATGCATTAAAACCGGCAACTTTTACAACTTTACTAGAAGAAGAAACAACTTTACGCGAAAACCTAAGAGCTGCTTACGATAAAAGCGAACTCTTTGCCGTTGTCCGAAAAGGCTTTGAGCTTATTCGAGCCTATGAAACATCTAATCAGCTTGCAAAAAATTTACAGGGAAAAGCGGTTGATATACAAGCTAGTATTGGCAAAGAGCAAACAAACCTATACGTAAAATTGCAAGAATGTGAAGCGCTTACAGCAGGTATGGAAGAGGAAGAGAAACAAATTGAGTCTGAAAAAGCTAAGAGAAGCTCTCCGAAAAGATCTACGAGGGCCCGAGAATACGATCACACTCTTTCAGAGAGAGAGCAGACAGAGAGAGCGCAGAAAACCCTTGCACTTGCATTAAGAAGAGATGCTCTTAAAAAAGAAGTTCAAACAATACATAGGAGTTACGCAGTTAAAAATAATGCCTGATTATAGAAGGGGTTTGTAATATA
>CAZBHP010000168.1:0-3272 GCA_964491795.1 uncultured bacterium
TCACACCTGGGCTTAAAAATTGCTTACGGTGTGCAAGAAGAGCCCCGTGGAATTGCAGATGCTTTCCTTGTTGCCGAAGGGTTTATTGCAGGAGAAAGTGTGGCTCTTATTCTAGGAGATAATATCTTCTATGGAGAAGACCTTGATAAGGCTCTTACCAGTATCCATCAAGAAGAAAAAGGCGGAATTATCTTTGGTTATGAAGTCAATAGCCCAGAGCGCTTTGGTGTGATTCGCTTCGATGATAACGGCAACCCGCTTGAGATCTTAGAAAAACCTAAAATGCCACCCTCTAACTATGCAGTTACAGGCCTTTATTTTTATGATAATCAGGTGATTGAGATCGCCAAACAACTCAAGCCATCCGGCCGGGGAGAGTTAGAAATTACCGATGTCAACAATGCTTATTTACGCAAAGGACAGCTTAAAGTTGTCAAATTGCCTAAAGGGTTTGCTTGGTTTGACTCAGGGACTTTTGAAGACTTACATAAAGCTTCCACCTATGTGCGTATTATGCAAGAAACTCAGCATACTAAAATTGCCTGTATTGAAGAGATCGCTTATGAGTTGGGATACATCGATCGAAGTCAGCTCAAAGCGCTTGCAGATTTACACAGCAAAAGCTCGTATTCAGAGTATCTCTACGCGATCCTAGAGCGCCCCATCCCCATCCTTAAATAGGACCTAGAGGTTTTAATTTATAGGTTTTTGGAGGCTAGTTGCTTTATAGACTTATGAAAGAAGAGTTCTTAAATAGCAAAGGGGCTGCTGCTCGCATAGCCCCTCTGCACTCCCACGTGAGCCAATTCTGGCTTCGATAAACCAAGCATCGCTTCGGGCTCGCGTCTAAAAGACAGCCTCGCCTTCTGAAAAAACCCTTTCGGGCTCGCGATGCTCGATTTCTCATTGCCATAATTGGCCTCGGGTTGTCCCTTCCACTTCGTTGCAGGGACAAAACTAACTCTAAGGGCCAATGCTTCGCTTGGAATTTATCCTGCTTTGCGGTGCTGAGCGCAAAGCAGGGGGGGCGCCACTGGAAGCTCACTTCCAGTGGCGCTTCTTGAACGACTGCCAAGCTGCAATCCCATCCCTTTAGGACTTAAGTAAAGCGGCCAATTCATCCAATAATCCTTATGGAGTAAGAGAGAATTCCTCCTTCTTCAGAAGGAGGTTCTTTTAACAGCGATCCTGTGTGTCTTGTTTATTTTCTTTAATTTGTTTGTAGCGAGGGGATTGGGGGGTAATCTTGGGTTTTTTGTATTATAAGAAGAGTAAAAAAAAATAGGGAAATTTATGTCTGAAGATAAAAACAACAAAACACCGTCAATTTTTGGAAAATTTTTTAAGAAGAAGGGCGACAAAAACAAAGCTAAAAATAAAACTGAAAAAAAAGAGAGCACGCCTGCAAAAAAAGCGATGGGAAAAGATTGCCCATGCGATCGTAAGCCTCCTAAGAAAACTCAAGGAGAGTAAACATGAGAGCAGACTTTGGAGATAAAGAAGATTTTCCCCGATTTATTCCGGATGAATCTTTTCCAAGGCGCCCTCAAGAATGTGATCCTGATTGCAAAATCACTAATTGCCAATATCATGATGTCCCATTTAGAGCTCCTTCGTATGCAAAGGGGCTCTATCCTTATATGGAAGATTTGGCAAGACAACAAGTTGCTATATCATCACTTCTCTCTTTCTCTTGCTGTGATAAAAAGCAGGTGAGTGAGGAATATGGCCGTATGGTCAATCAAAATAGCCATTTAGCAGATGATATCAAAGAGCTAGAAGACAACATTCGTCACTTTCCAGCTTCCTATTGTCGTGTAAGCGATAATATTACTAGACTCAGCAGAGTTTTTCATAAATCAATTGGTGAAAAAAATAAAAATAGACAGATTGAAAACTTACAAAGACTTCTTTCTTTAATAGCAGCGACCACTTTTTCTTATTTGTATATAAGTGGCGAGCCTGAGGTGAAAATTTCTGTAATGGCACCAGATCGAGGTGATTCTTCTAGAGGTTCAAGTCGAGATTATGATTCTCCTTTTAGAGATTCTGAAAGTAGAACATTTAGACCTTCGTATGAGAGAGATGAGTTCTCGGATGAATCGTCTAACAGAAAGGGCTCTCTAAAAACAAAAAAAGAAGGCAATGATAAGGATCTGACTTTTTGGGAAAAGGTCTCACAAGCTTTGAAAGGAGAGGCTGTTAGTGATTTACGCTTAAGCGAGAGAAGGCCTCACGGACCTGATGTCTCAAAAAGAAATAGAGTAGAAGACTCTAAAGAGAAAAATAGGTCAAAAGCGCGCCGTAAACTAGATGATGCAGAAGAAAATATCCAAGAAGCTAGAGGCGATATTTGGAGAGATGAGAATAGAGAAGCAAGGCGCAATATTTCAGAGGCGGAAAGAGATCTTCGAGAAGGGGAAAGGGATTTAGAGAGAAACTCTTCTTTTAGAGATAGAGAGAGGTTATCTCTCAAAGAAAGACAAGCTCTTGATAAAATGGATCGTGCCGAAGAAAACATGTATGATGCTCGAGGTAATATTCGGATGCGAGATGATAGGGGAGCTCTTCAAGATTTAGGACAAGCGAAAAGAGATCTTAGCGATGCAAAAAATGCCTTAGCTCCAAAGCCTTCTCAGGACTTTCCAGATTTTTCAGGTGTAGAAAAAAAAATGCGTGAAAAAAAGAACGGACCTGCAGGCCGCGCGATTAAGAAAGAGTGTGATTGTGGAACCCCTAATAGCCCTTGTAAGAAAAAACCTACACCACCTCCTACACCACGCTATCCTTCCAATGATCAAAGCCCTCCCTCTAAATATACCCCTTTTAATAAGTCTATGAATCCTCCTCCTCTCGACGGGGAGAACGATTTCCCCCCACAACAATAGACCTCTTGCGCAATTCCATTCATTCGTTAAAATCACTCTTTTCTTGCAGATTTTCCCCATACCTCCTAACCTACTCTTCAAGTAGGCTTCGTCGGTATGGTCATTTCCGCAAAGCGGAAATTAAAAATCCGCAAAAAAATCTTCGATTTTTCCGATATAAAGCGAATTACGCAAGAGGTCTAATAAATAACTCATATTACGCAAAAGTGCATAACATGAGCTCGTAAGTTGTTTCTTCCTCTGGCTTTCCCTTATTTCTAACGCAGAGGGCGCGAGAGAGGCTCATATAGTCTTTTAAGTTATAAATTACATGTTTTAACTCGCCTCAAATCTCTTATTTTTCATCCGTCTGCATCGGCCCTGTTTGTAACAGCGGCCTTCTTT
>CAZBHP010000169.1:0-3187 GCA_964491795.1 uncultured bacterium
TAGCCCTCGGACTAGATGGCTTGGGAGTAATCCCTAGAAGCCTTCGCCTTTAGGCCTGGGAGTAGTCACAAAAACAGTTCTCGTCTCCCTTATTATGGCCCTCGGCGCTATCTTCTTATTTCTATGGGAATACAACACCAAACTACATGAGGGTGCAACTTATGCCTTACAAGAAGCCCAAACTATGGGGGTCACAACACTTATCCTCTTTCAGCTCTTCTATCTTTTCAACTGCCGCGGAAAATGCCGCTTCTTCTCTAATCCTTCAATCTTTATAGGAGTTGCCTCTGTCCTTTTAGGACAAATAGCGTTTGTCTACCTCCCCTTTATGCGAGCTGTATTCCATTCAACCTCCCTCGATCTCAAATCGTGGCTCCTCTCCACAACTGTCGCCTTTTCCATAATCCCCCTCACCCTCCTCGAAAACCTCTTCAGACTGAGAAAAGAGTAACCAGAATCAGAGAACAGGATGTGCAGGATTGGCTACGCCAGTAAGATATGCAGGATACATAGTTCTATTATAACCATCCTGTGTATCCTATGCCGCAGGCTATCCTACATATCCTGTATTTCTTCTTTTTACTTACGAAATCAGGGAGTGCGTTGGTGCGGGCTCGAGCCATTTGCCGTGGGATTTGATGAGGGCGATAAGCCTATCTTCTGCATCTTCTTGAGAAAGACCTTTTTCAACGCAGGTTTTGCCGACATAGAGATCGATTTTCCCAGGAAGCGATCCTACGTAACCAAAGTCGGCGTCTGCCATTTCTCCGGGGCCATTAACGATACAACCCATGATGGCAATTTTAACTCCCGGGAGATGACTTGTTTTGGCCCGAATTTTTTGAGTGACAGATTGGAGATCAAAAAGGGTGCGGCCACAGCCGGGGCATGCAATAAACTCTGTTTTAGAGTTACGAAGACGAGCCCCTTGGAGAATTGAAAAACTTAAAAGGCGATTTGTTTCCACATCCTGAGGTGAATTAAGGGCGATTCCTTCGCCATAGCCATCTGCAAAAAGAGAGCCCAACTCTGCTGCTGCCTGGATAATCAGATCTTCTTTGCTTGTGTTGTAAGAGAAATAAAAGATGACAGGAAGATCAATCCCTTCTTTTTGCAAGCGGGCAAAAAACTGACAAGCCCTAAAGACGCGATCTTTAGAGCTTAATTCTAAAAGAATGGTTTTGGCTTTTTCTGAAATCCCATCTAAGCTCCCTTCTTTAGAGTGATAGACATCTTCTGGAAGATCATCAAGGACCCAAACAGGCTCTTTTAGAGAGATTTTCTCATCAAGTAAAAAAATATCGAGCTCTTTACCTTTAAGAGTATCTAAATCGTCCTTTGTCGCTTTAACAACCACTATGCCACGTGGGTGATTACGTTTGATCGGTTTTCGTAAAGAAGAAGCTTGCTGTTGTTTTTCTACAAAAGAGAGCAAACGCTTACAGGGGTCAATTTCGTGCCAAGGATCTTCTGTAAGTGACATCCGGATCGTATCTCCAAAGCCATCTAAAAGAAGAGCCCCCATCCCGACGGCAGACTTAACCCTACCATCTTCCCCATCGCCCGCCTCAGTCACACCTAAATGCAGTGGATAGTTCCACCCAAGCTTTTCCATCTCTTCAACCAAAAGCCGATAGGCTTCAATCATCACAAGTGGGTTACTTGCCTTCATGGAGAAAAGAAAGTTGTGGTAATCGTACGCTCTACAAACGCGAGCAAACTCCAGGGCAGACTCTACCATCCCCTTCGATGTATCACCATACCGATTCATTATCCGATCTGATAAAGAGCCGTGGTTGGTTCCGATGCGCATTGCAATCCCACGTTCTTTGCATTTGAGCACTAAGGGCGAAAACCCCTCCTCAATCTTAAGGATCTCCTGGTTATAGAGTTCATCGGTATACTCTTTCGTTTTGAATATAGCCCTCTTATCTACGAAATTCCCCGGATTAATACGGACCTTATCGACATATTCGGCAACCAGCATAGCCGCGGGCGGGTAAAAGTGGATATCAGCTACCAGAGGAATATCGTATCCATCCTTGACTAAGGCGTTTTTAATCAATGCGCAAGCTTCTGACTCCTTCTTTCCCTGAACCGTTACCCGCGCAATCTCACATCCATAGTCGGCAAGTCTTTTGATTTGAAGAACCGTAGCTTCCACATCTCGAGTATTTGAGGTCGTCATAGACTGAATCCGGATAGGGTTATCCCCTCCGACTCCCACCTTCCCAACCTCTACAACCGTTGTTTTCCACCGCTTCATGGTAAAAAAGGATAAAGTAAGTCCTTTTAAAAAGGAACCCTTCTCAAGCTTAGATTAGACCTCTTTCGAAACTTGCTTGGTTTGGGGAAATTGAAAATTTTTATACCTATTTTCAAAACCTGCATAGCAGGTTTTTAGTCGCTAAGAGTTTTAGCGATTTTTTCCAGAGATTCGTAAATGGCAGCGATATTGGGTGGCTCCATATAGCCAGGAGCTGTATATACACGATGCGTTGGGTCTGAGGCGAACTCATGAGCTTTACAAGAAACAGGAACTTGCCCCATCTCTTCTAAATTTTTTAAGGCATTGGGATCACTCCCAAGCGTCATATGGATACCTTTACCCCCAAGGACACGAGCTACAATCACAGGTGCTATGCAGATAGCAACGATTGGTTTTTTTGCTTTATAAAAGGCTTTAATCACACGAGCAAGCTCTGGATCGACACTGCAATAGGGCCCCTCTTCGACAAAGGAGCTGAAATTCTTTGCCATCCCATTTCCTCCCGGTAGCCAAAGGATATCATAATTTTCCTCGTTTAGTTCAGAGAGTTCTGAAATGTCACTTCTAGCAATACGTGCAGATTCTTGGATCATTGTGCGATGAGTCCCTGCTTCTGCTTGGAGAGTGAGATGATTGATCACAGAGGCCTGTTTTCGAAAGACACTAAAAGAGTGGTAAGAGATCCCCCTCTTTGCCATAGCAAGATAAGAGAGGACAGCCTCATGAATTTCTGCTCCGTCGAGATACCCACAACCTGCAAGAACAACGGCTGACTTTTTCACCAGTTACACTTCTCCCCAGGCTCGAGGGGGATAAAGGTGGAGGGGCAAAACCCGTGTTTTTGCATGGCCAAGTAAAGATCGTAAGGGGGCTTATGGACATGCTCATCTGCGAGACGAAAAGTTTTCCAGTGCATCC
>CAZBHP010000170.1:0-3089 GCA_964491795.1 uncultured bacterium
CTCCTCCTAATGGGGAGAGTTTGAAGATGACGATCACCCGCGTCCTCCCTTTCTTTAAAGAGACCATCATCCCTCGCATGAAAAAAGGGGAGACGGTTCTCATTGGGGCGCATGGCAATACCCTTCGAGGCATTATCATGGAGTTAGAGGGGCTTACAGAACAAGAAGTCGTCTCTTTAGAAGTGCCTATGGCAGAGCCGCTATCTTACTCTTACGAAAATGGGCAGTGGAGAAGTTATGCTCCTCTTCGATAGTAAACCGCCTACCACTAAAGTCCTTAAAGCTTATGAAGGGATGCAAAAAAGGCTCCCTCATGGGATTCCTTATCAAGAGATTCGCGAAGCCAAAGAGACACTCTACTCTTTTGTAGGCGCTAAAGAGGAAGATCTATTTTTCTTTACAGGAGGTGAGAGAGAAAACGCCGCGACTGTATTTTATGGTGTCTATTTTGACCGGATTGTAGAGACGGGTAAAAATTTCCTCATGGCTCCAAGGACAGAGCGAGCCTCGATTCTACAAACGATGGAGAGATTAGAAAGTGTTGGCTGTGAGACAATTTTCCTCCCTGTAGATAACGATGGAAAAGTTACAGTTGCTACTTTAGAAAAACATTTCTCCCCTAAAATATCTCTTCTAGCCCTCTCCTGGGTTAATCCTCTTACAGGAGTGATTCAACCAATCCCCGAGATTGCAGAGTGGTGTAAAGGAAAGGGGATACTTCTCTACGTAGATGCAAGTGAGATTTTTGCTAAACACTTCTTCCGTTTTCAAGATCTTCCGATTGATTACCTCTCTTTTTCGGGAGATAAATTTCATGCTCCTCTTGGAACAGGCGGGCTCTTTATGAAAAAAGAGGCAAAAGTTCGCGTAACTCTTTTCCCTGAAGAAAATGAGAACATACCCGCTCTTATAGCTCTTGCGGCAGCAGCCAATGAAATGATGGACCTCATGGATAGCTCTCTTCTTGAAGTAGCGCGGTTACGTGCATTTTTTGAAATGGAAATGAAACGAGCTTTTCCAGACATCATCTTTTTCGGAGAGAAAACACACAGGCTTCCCACAATCAGTGCTTTTGCAATTCCCCATATGCACGGAGAAGCACTTTTATTTGCTCTCGAAGCTAAAGGTATCCGGGCATCTCGTGGCGGTGGTGAGCAGCAGCTGCTTCTTCATGTTTTGGAATCGATGGGAGTATCGAGTGCTCTTGCCCATGCAGCGATTACCATCAATTTTTCTATGATGACAGATGATATGGAGGTGCAAAAGCTCCTCAAAGCTTTTGAAGAGGTTCTCTCATGAGAAAACCGCCCCCTTCTTTTTTCTATTCACGTCTTCTTAAAGAGCGTATTCTTAAAACCCGGGCTAAAGGTGTTCTCACACCTCAAGAGGGTTTGCGTCTTGTCAAAGGGGAAAAGGGGAGTTACGACTCTGGTAATTACGTATCGCTAACTCTTCTTGTCGATGAGACAGATGGGGTTATCTCTGATGCTAAATTTACCGTCTTTGGTGAAACTTCTCTAATCGGCGCTGCCGATATCCTGTGTGAACTTGTCCTTCGCAAAAACTACGACCAGGCTAAACGAGTATCCAAAGAACTTATCGACACCCATGTGCGCGACAATCCCAAAAATGCTGCATTCCCTGACGAAACTCTTGCAAACCTTGATCTTGTCTTAGAGGCCCTCCATGACGCGCTTCATCTTTGCGAGGGGATCCCTCTCGAAGAGGGGTATGTGGTGACACCCATCGATTTTAGCCATCTTCAAGTAGGGGAATATCCCCCGTGGGAGACGTTCACTGATATAGAGCGGATCGCTCTTCTCTCTGAAGTCATTGAGCGAGACATTCGCCCGTATGTGGAGTTAGATGATGGGGGTGTAAAAGTCAAAGAGCTTAAATCTCTTATCGAAGTCGTTATCGAGTATGAGGGGAACTGCACCACGTGCTATAGCTCGATTGGCTCGACATTAAGTGCGATCCAACAAATCCTCCGAGCACGCGTACATCCGCACCTCATCGTCACCCCCTCCGACAACCTCCTCTCCAAACACCCCTCCCCATAATTGATAGAGATTGTAAAGTCTGGCTGCTGCTAACTCGTTTAAAAAAATAGATCTTTTTATGCAAAGGGCTGCGGTCCCCGCATAGCCCTCTGCACTCCCATTGGGCGGAATCTCGGTTCGATAAATCACTTTTTACCATAAGCCACGGCAACAGCCGCGGCTTGCCTTCCCTCGTCGCGTCTGAAAGACAGCCTCCTCGGGATAAAAAGCGATTTCTCTTTCCGATATCTCGCCATCGGCTGTCCCCTTTGGGGACAGAATTAACAAAAGGGCGGCAACGTTGTTGCCGGGGGAGGCGCCACTGGAAGCGAGCTTCCAGTGGCGCTATTCTCGCAAAATTAATTATCTTTTTAGGGGTGGTTTTTGGAGTGCTTGGAGGCGGGTTCTGAGAAGATCTCGTAGATTTGTTTGTTCGAGGAGTGAGCGTAGACAGAGACGATACGGGCAACTAAGATGGCAATGTAGAATTGCCCTATGAGCCCCTCTAAGATAGCAAGGGTTTGCCCTACGCTTTTTAAGGCGGTGATATCGCCATAGCCAATGGCTAAAAGCGTGCCAAAACTAAAGTAGAGAAAGCGGGAGAAGTAATACGCATAATCGTAAATGGAGGTGGAGGGACCTGTTAGATGAAATGAGTTTGGATCGATAAATTCAACGAGGTAGTAGGAATAGGCGAAAGCAAACGCGATCATAAAATAGGCGCAGATAACTCCGCGAAGCGTTTCTAAAGTAACTTTTGCCCTAAGCACAACGTCGCAGAGGATCGACACAGTGCAAAGAAATAAGAAAATAGAGGTCACAAAGGCGTTACTAATAAAGAACACCGGGTTTGGGTAAGCCAAATCAAGCCAGGAACAAATAACAGCTGGAACCGCTAAACAAGAAGCAATCTTTTTAACGATCGGTTTGTGGTGAATGTTGAAAATAGAAAAGAGGATCACAAAAGATAAGCAAAGTTTCCAGATCCCTACGTAAAGAGGTATATGGGTAAAGGGTCGGAAAACGAACAGTGCCACCAAGGCAACC
>CAZBHP010000171.1:0-3056 GCA_964491795.1 uncultured bacterium
TCTCTATCTTTTTGGCGTCTATTACGATTTTTTCCGCCTCTCTGATGGCTCTTTAGTCATTGTCCTTGCAGAATCTCCAAGAGGTGCCGCCTCCTCTGTTGCTCCAATTGCAACCCTTCGCGGAACCCTCAGAGCCCTTATGCATCGCTTTTTGATTGCAGACAAAGCCAACATCTTTACCTCTGCTCATTTTGCCTCTGAGCTTAATCAAGTCTTCTCTATAGAGCCTTACGACCAATCAGAAGCGATTACGATTCTTCATTTAAGCCCTCTTCTCGATGAATTTTCCTTTATTTCCTCGGGCTTTGAATCTCTCTATCACCTCCCCAGTCGTGGCGGTGCCCCTCGCCTTCTCCAAAACACAGCCCCTATGATCGGGAAAAGCTCCTATACGGAATTTTTCTCCACCAACGACAGCTGGAATATCGGAGATATGCTTCTCCTCCATTCTTTTGGCTCACACACTCTTTCCGCTGAAGAGCTCAAAGAAGTTCATAAGGTGACTCTCAACCATCTAACCAAGGAAAGAAACGCCTCGCCTTCAACCCTGGCAGAGTCCCTCTTCCTACGCCTTTCCGAAGCATCCTCCTCTCGCCAAACCGAGAAAGTCGTCTTTGCTATAAGTCGTATTTCTTAATAACTATATAATAATTAATTTAACTTGATTTTAATCATTTTTATAATTATAATTTAACTATTATTTGTAATAACTTAATAATAGACTTTTTGTCTTTTGGCTCGCTTAAAACGATGTAACAACATCTCGCAGAGAGTCATTTTTAAACAATATATTTATGACTTTAGTAGCATTAGGAACAAGGCCGCCCGAAGGCTTTTACGAAGATTCCCCTCTAGCATACAAATGCTTAGTGATTACCTCCTCCACAGTCTTATCTTATTTATCAGAGCATACACGAGTAGCGTTTGCCCTGGCATGCCGAACTTTTCAAGAGATTACAAGAGGCTTTATGCCTGATTCTTCTTCTCCCCCCCCTTCCCCCTCTACCACCCTAACCCAGGCTTATTGCTTACACTTTAGCCAAAATCCCCGTACAGACAGAATAAAAGCAAAAGTTGTAGATAGGCTTTTGAAGATGGGAGTCCCTTTTCAAGCTTTAGATCTGGCGTATGGAATTTTGGATAGACGAAAGCAAATTCTTGCCCTTTACGGTGTTTTTCAATATTTTACACAGACCCGCGATGAGACCGAAGCTGAACGTGTTGCGAAAGCACTTATTGCAAGCGCTTATGAAATACCCGAGGTTTCAGTCCGCGCAGAGGTTTTATTTACTGTTTTTAGCGATTGCTTAAAAAAAGATCCTTATAGAGCAGCTAGCTTAGCTTCTGTATTTCCTGATCAAATCATACGTAATCAGGCTCTTTTACACGTTGCTTTCCATCTATTCATGGTTCTAGGCCCCGAAGAAGCGATGCCCGTTGTCAGGTTGACCTCTATAAAGGATGAGCCTTTGTATGCTAGGTGCCTTGATTTGTTAGAAGCTGACGACATTGAACAAGCAATCAGGCTTGCAGAGACGATTGCCAACTCAGCATTTAAAAATCATACGCGGGTTGTCATTGTATTTTATCTAAACAATGCTGGGAATTTTGCAAGAGCCACACAAGTAGCAGACATGATTCCAAAAGACACAAGACAAAACACAACTTTCTATCATCTTGCTTTAAGAATGATTTCTATCTCCCTTGCAAAAAACGGCCACATGGAACATGCGCTAGACGCGATAACACAAATCAGCACTAGGAGCACTAGAGATGAAGTTCTACAAGAATGTTGTCTTCATCTTTTGCAAAACGAAAATATTCCTTTAGCCATACAAATTTCAGGAAGAATTGAGAACTCAGATATGCGAAGTTTGGTTTTAAGAGATAGTATACTAGCTCTTAGGCGCGCAAATAACTTCGTAGAAGAATCTCTTCTTTTACCTAGCATCACTTCTGAAGAAGATAGGAGCATCCTTTTAGAAGATGACTGTCATAGACTCTTGGTTACTGGTAATGTTGAGGAAGCTCAAGATGTCGCGCTCAGCATCCCTCAAGCGCAGATCCGAAGTAGAGTCCTACAAAAAATTGCTACACGTAGAGCGTAAGCTCTTCTTTAGAAATTAGGTTGTCTCTTTTTATGCAACCACATCTCCAAAAGTTATCCTTTTTTATGCAAAGGAGCTGCTCACGCATAGCACCCTCTTTCCAAAAATGCGAGTGCATTTTTGGAAAAATCCCTTCAAAGACTATATGTAAGAGATCTTGAAATGTCCAAAGTCGAGATAGAGAGCATAAACTCTCTGTCCAGTGTAAGCTCTTCTTTTTTCCGACCCTGAGCTCTCTTTTTTCCTATTCTTCAAGTAATTTCAGTGTCATCCTCCCCTTGCAATTATTAAATAGTTCCTTTAGGATGTGTAGAAACCATTTTGAAATGAGTTTTAGCTGTACATGATGATGAAGAATTTTGCCAAGGTATGCCTTGTAGCGTGTTTGTTTTTCTCCTCCGCTCCCCTTCTCCACGCGCAAAAAAAAACTCCTCCCAATAAAGAAGATGTACGTATCAATTTCGAAAATGTTTCGATGGTCGAGTTTTTGAAGTTTGTAAGTAAAGTGGCCGACGTCAATCTCATCTATAATCCTGAAGAACTTAATTTTGCAGTCACTATTACATCACAAGAGCCAACAAGTGTCGAAAATGTCCTCTCCGCTTTGATTCAAATTTTACGTATTCACGGATTTACCCTTTTAGAAGAAGATGAAAATTTAATCATTCATAACAACGCGGCGGTCAAACAAATTGCAACCGTTGTATCAAATGAGGTCCCTCTTAATAAAGAAAGGCCCCCTGCTCTTATCACGCGCGTTTTTAAAGTTCGTAAGGCAAATCCAAGTGCCCTTGCAGCCCTTATAGCTCCCATGCTTTCTGCTAATGCTATAGTAGAAACCTCCTTAGAGACAAGACACCTTATTATCACTGACACAGCAAGCAGCATTAAGACTGTAGAAGACCTCCTTTTGAGCTTAGATACAGCAGAGACTGCCTATGAAGTAGG
>CAZBHP010000172.1:0-3008 GCA_964491795.1 uncultured bacterium
GCTTTAATCTGAATTGAAAAGCTTTGAGCACAACCATGTGAAGATGATACAGTGGGTTTTTGAATTTATCAACAAAATGCTTTATGGTGAGTAGCCTTTAGTCTCCAAGTTGTTTTGCAGGCTCTTGCGGTGGAGTTCCCCTTAATTTAATTGTGCGCCTTATGTCTCGGTCTAAAGACCCAAGTTTTACAGCGCTATGGATAAACAACACTTTGAGATTTCCTGAGCTAAAAGATCTTGGCTAAAGCTTTTTTATATGATTGAAAGAGAAAGTTTCCTCTCCCCTCTCTTCGCGCATCAATTGCGTAAAACGCAAAAGCTCTTTACGCAAACGAGCTTGAAAAACATAGGAAAGCGCTGGGTAGCGATGCATCTCATCAATATCGATATACGAAATGCTCCCATCTTCCAAGACAAGAACATTGGTCGGGCGAAAATCGGGATGAATTAACCGAAGCTCTTTCTGCTGAAGAATCACCCCTTCTAATTTATCTAGCCAATCCTGAAAAGGGGTATGCTCAGCAAGGGTTTCACCAACACACGGGTAAATCAGATAAGAAGAATACTGTAGGGCATATCCAAACTCCACCAACGCTACCGGATCACAAGCGCTTAACCCGAGCTCTTTTGCAAGCTGAGCGTTGTTCCAAGCGATCCTACTGTAACGACTAGGAAACAATATGCAGAAAAGACGTGGCAACTTGAACGACTCTTTTACAATATAGCTTACACCTTCAATATTGACTTTGTATGTAGTCCTTGAGCGTGGGTGCCTTTGCAAAATACGCCCTTCTCTTTCGATAAATTTACGTAAATCCAAAAGGGTTTCTTCAAATTTAGGGGTGAACATCTCTTTACGACACAAGATACGCGATTTTGCTCTAAAAGAGTGTGCTATCCCTTCTTCTCCAAGGCCTGCATATCCCATATTCCAACACCAATACCCGTATTGATATAGATGAGATATCCTTCGTAATAACGTAGGAGAGTTCATCGTAACCCCAAGAGTGGTCAGAAAAAAAAGAGCGTAAGCAAAGTATGTCATAAGCGCGTGCATAGATGTTTAAAACACTATATACTGATCCTGATTAAAAGAACCCCTTTCTTAAGAAGGAGGTTTTTCTAATTTTAGAGTTCTAGGCTACTCGGTGGAAAATCTTGAGTGAATCGTTTGAGCTCTTTTCGAAAGCGGATATGATACATATAGGAAAACTGTGGATACCAGTGTAGATCATCTATATCAATATACCGTATCGACTTATCGTTTAACTGAAGGACATTTTTAGCGTGAAAATCGGAGTGTAAGATTCTTAAACTTTTTTGGTATTCTAAGGTCTCTTTAAAAACCCCTATCCAGTCTTCTATCTGACCCTTTTTTTCCTCTAACAAGTTCCCCTCACACGGATAAAGAAGATACGAGACAAAGCGTAAATGATGTCCAAACTCGACTAGAGCAACAGGTTCATAGGTTTTAAATCCAGATTTTCGAGCCCGCTCTGCGTTATTCCAAGCATTTCTGCTATAGCGGGATGAATAAAAAAAGCTCTCCATAAAAGGGAGTTTATAAGACTTTTTAACAATGTAAGGGACCCCCTCAATGTCTAGAAGATAAGTTTTTCGGGAGCGGGGATAATCTTGTAAAACACGACCTCTCAAAGCGAGATGACTTTTGATATCCCACAAAAATTCTTCAAATTCGGGAGAGTAGGCATCACTTTTACACAAAAGACGTCTTTCTTTCTTCAAACGATGAACAAATCCTTTTTCACCAAGACCTGCGTAGTCAATGTTCCAACATCGGTAGCCTCTTTGATAGATACGCGAAATGTTCGTCAATAAGCTTGGATAAAAAATAAAAAAAGCAACCGTTAGCCCATAAAAAATTGCATAAAAAAACCAAATCTTACGGTCTTTAACTAGATTGCCCATAAATCCGAAAATCTTTTGACTCCATATTCTTTTCAAAACGTTTGAGTTCTTTTGCAAACCGAGCTGATAGACTGCAGAAAATGAAGGGTAGCGATGCAGATCGTCAATATCGATATATTGGATGATCCCATTTTCCAATTGAATCACATTTTTTGCTCGAAAATCGGGATGGATAATCGACAAACTTTTTTGTTGTTCAAGAACATCGTGAAAAGGCTTAAGCCAAGTCCCTATGTCTTTCTCTTCTAAAAGTGTCTTCCCAGCGCAAGGGTAAAGAAGATAGGAGGCAAACTGCAGACGAGCTCCCACTTCTACTAAAGCAATCGGTTGAAAGGTGGGAAATCCTAGCTCTCTTGCCCAATCAGCAGTATTCCACGCACCTCGGCTATGCCGACAAACAAAAAACAAGCTCTCTAACAACGGTTTTTTTCGTGATAACTTGATGATATACGGTTTGCCTTCAATCTGACAAACATATGTGGTACGCGATTCATGCAAAAACTCTACCGCCCTCCCCCCATTTTCCACATAGCTTTCAATAGAATCGAGGATCTTCTCCAATCCCTCGAAATAGGCCTCTTTTCGATATAGAGTTCTCCTTTCAAGCCCACCTTTTTTCTGAAAAGAGTGGACAACCTCATCCGTTCCAAGCTTTGCATAGTCGACATCCCAAGCCCGGTATACATGCTGATAAAGATGGGAAAAAGAACTCAAAACTGGATTGAAGCTCCCTATCACAAGAAGAAGAGTAAGAAAAGAAAACCCATACCATAGATGCTCTTTATAAAAGCATTTCCTTAAGCGTAAGCGAATCTCACTCAGTCTAAACCTTTTCAGATCGATTCCACCTAATCGACACTCTTCTATTTGTTTGAATATGACAACCATATCGTACAGGGTAACATCTTTTTTTCTTCCTCTCAAGAACCTTTACACCCAGGATGATTCAGACGACCCTCCTGTAATTGTTTTACAATTATTAGGTGTTTATCTTAATTATGAGAAAAAAGGATCATCATGCTCGAAGAGCCAAAAAAAAATCTTCAAAGGGTAATTCATAAATTCGTATCTCAAATGGT
>CAZBHP010000173.1:0-1269 GCA_964491795.1 uncultured bacterium
GATACTGTTAAAGCGACCGACAAACTCTGGAATCATCCCGTATTTTACAAGGTCTTCTGTCTTTACTTGGGAGAGGAGGTAGTTGATTTGATTGATGTCGAGCTGGTGTTTAGCGATTTCTTCATCAAATCCAATCATCCCTTTGCCCAAGCGTTTAGAAATAATATCTGGAAGATGAACAAAAGCACCTCCTACGATGAAGAGGATGTTCTCTGTATTCACTTTGATATAATCTTGGTTTGGATGCTTACGCCCTCCTTTAGGGGGGACATTTGCAACTGTTCCTTCGACAATTTTAAGGAGCGCTTGCTGGACACCTTCGCCAGAGACATCGCGTGTAATAGAGACATTAGAGGTTGTTTTGGCAATCTTGTCGATCTCATCAACATAGATAATGCCGTGCTCTGTACGAGCTACATCGTAGTCAGCATTTTGTAGAAGACGTAAGATAATATTTTCGACATCTTCACCAACATAACCTGCTTCGGTTAAAGTTGTCGCATCAACGATTGCAAACGGGACATCTAGGATGGCTGCAAGGGTGCGAGCTAAAAGGGTCTTTCCTGTGCCGGTCGGGCCCAGGAGAAGGACGTTAGATTTACTGTATTCTACAACATCGGGATTTTTCTCTTCACTTGCGTGGGAGCGGATCCTTTTATAGTGGTTATATACAGCAACGGCTAAAGTCCTTTTAGCCATGTTTTGCCCAATGATATACTCATCTAATCTTGCTACAATTTCTTTCGGCTTGAGGACCTTCATTTCGAAATGGACAGGTTTTTTCGAGACGATATCGATACACAAGCGAACACATTTGTCGCAAATATAAGCGTTAGGTCCGGAGATTAGCTTTTCTACGCTATCTTCAGGTCGAGAACAAAAAGAGCATTTAGGAATATCAGCGCTGTTAGACATAGGTCCTTATCAGTTTTTCTTATCTTTTTTCGCACGTATGACGTTATCAATAAGGCCGTATTCGACAGCTTCATCTGCACTGAGGAAGAAATCTCTCTCTGTGTCTTCTAAAATTTTATCAAGCGGCTGTCCTGTATGCTTACTTAAGATGTGAGCTGTGACTTTCTTCAAGTAGAGGATCTCTTTAGCTTGAATTTGGATATCTTGTGTTGTCCCTGTAATTCCACCGTGAGGTTGGTGGATCATAATCCGACTGTTGGGAAGAGCGTATCTTTTCCCTTTAGTTCCTGCAGAGAGAAGTAGAGCACCCATAGAAGCTGCAAGGCCGATACAGTAGGTGTTTACTTCACACTC
>CAZBHP010000173.1:1279-2883 GCA_964491795.1 uncultured bacterium
GTCATAGATAGCAAGACCTGAAGAGATGGAGCCACCTGGAGAGTTAATGTAAAGGCTGATAGGCTTGTTTGGCTCATTAGCGCGCAAAAAGACGAGCTGTGCAATAACGTTATTGGCAACAACATCAGAAATTTCTGTGCCAATTAAAATGATCCGATCTTGGAGCAATCGAGAATAGATATCCATCGAACGCTCGCCTTTCGGTGTTTCTTCCAAAATATAAGGAACTAATGTCATAATAAACCCTTTTCTACTCAGTCTATGTCACTTCTTCCCTTGACGTCAAGCCTAAAATCGGTAAGCGTTCACTCATTTCTTTAATGAGTTGAGTGGCCTAGTTTTTCGATGATAAAATCTTGCGCTTTAGTGATCAAAAACCTTGAGTATTCGACAGCTTGCTGCTCTTTAGATTGGTTTTTGAGGTGCACACGTGCAGGATCTGCAAACATGACATCAATTAAGCTATCGTAACTTGGAAAAAACTCTTCGGGGGAAAGATGAATGTGATTATCTAGAATGATTTTTCGGCAGATGTAGAAGAGAAGAAGAGCTTTTTTAGCATTTTGGGTGATCTCTTGTTTCTTCGCATCTTTTTGCTCTTGTGTCATAGTCTCATTCCACTCTTTCGCAAACCCAGGCTCTTTTAAGAGGGAATTCATACGATGATTTGCCTCTTTTTCGAGAAGGGAAGCTGGAAGGTCAAAATGGACAGATTCCACTAAAGCATCACCTATAGCTTCACGACGCTCAGTTTGCGCTTTTTCATGAGCCTGCTTTGTTAGCAAATCTTTTAAGCGCACCATGAGTGTATCGACATCCGATACGCCGAGTTTTTTGGCGAAATCTTGGTCGACGGGAGGAAGAACGGCTTCTTCAACCGCTTTGATGTGGATTTTTACCTTTTTTTGTTGGAATTGGTCTTTGATCTCTTGAGAATCTTCAGGATTAGCGACGCTTAATCCCTCGACTACATCACCTTTGTTTTTACCAACAATGAGATCATGCATCCATAGAGCCATTGTTTTGCGATTTACTTCAAAACGGGAGTCGGAGAAAGCCTGGATAGGGGGAGAGGCTTCCATGTCATCTATGTCCAGAACCACAAAATCGCCTTCTTGTATAGGACGATCCTCTACTTGGTTCCATTTGGCATAAAACATCTGTATCGTTTTAATGGTCTCGTCTATCCGAGCATGGTCGATTTTCTCTTCTTCCACCTTTTTTACAGAAAGATTAGCGAGGGGGATTTCCGAAATCATAGGTTCAGATTCAAAATCAAAAGAAATTTCACCTTCTGTATCAGTGAGTTTAGAGACTTTATAAGAGATGCGAGCGTTTCCTTGGAGGGGGTGAATGTGAGAAATTTTTTGAGCTTCTACAAACGTCTCATCAGCTAAAGCCTTGTCCCATCCTTGTGTGACAGCCTCTGGATATTTTTTTTCAATCCAATCTAAAGGGACTTTCCCTTTACGGAACCCAGGTAGAGAAACTTCTTTTGAAATCTCTCGGAGGGCCTTTTTTTTGGACGATTGCATAATGCTTGGTTTTACTTTCACGGTCATAGAAACGCGACAAAAAGGCTTAACTGCCACTTGTAGATCGAT
>CAZBHP010000174.1:0-2873 GCA_964491795.1 uncultured bacterium
TGCGCGTGCTCGTCTACATCCCTTGACCGCTCTCGAGATCAATGCCGGCTTTTCCAGCCTCTTTTTTGTCTCAGCCGTTCAACTCTCCGCTTCTGAGTTGGCCTTTATTTATAAAGGCTGCTATGTCCGAGCAGGTGCTGGAGCCTTCTCCACCGTCCACTTCTCGCCAGGCTCTCTCCCTAAGCTTGCCACCTCTCCTTTTCTCCCCCTTTCCATCGGCTACCAGGGCTCTAAGATGTTTATAGACGCAGGGGTGGATCTGATCACCCCCTGGGGAGAAATTTCGGATACCTGGGCCCCTGTGCCTACTTTACGGATAGGGTCTGCTTTTTAAAAAGTTCTAAAAAAAACTTTATAACATCTAGGGAAAATAAAAAAAATTAATAATAAATAAACAGGAAAAACCTCGTTTTTTAAACAGATGGTCGTTTTGCAACGGAATTCGTTGTATTTTTTATAAAGATAGATTATAATTACTTCCGAAATAAATTAATTTAAATAACAAAGAAGGTTTATATGTCAGTACCAGGGTTACCAGCAGCGCAAGCAATGGAACCAAGAGTTCCCCTTCCGGCTCATGAAGAAGTTCAAGCTAGGATCAGAAGAGACAAGAGAGTAGGAGGAGAAGCCGCTCCTTTAGTAGAGTGTATGGTTCCGCGAGGCAGCTCCCCTTATTATACTGTACAAATTGTCTTTGAAAGAATGTCTGATTTCTTAATCCAACAAATATACAACGCCCGTCCAAAAGGGCTCTTATATAGAGGTTGTATCCGTTTTCTTACTGGCACAGCTGCTTTCTTTATGACTCCTCTTCAGGCAATAACTCTAGTCGGAATCGGTGCCGTAAGATTAGCAGGACTTATTTGTAAAAAAGATTGGGGAAAAGCGACTCTGACATCTCTCCAAGCCTCTTTTAGAAAAAATTTCTCTATAATCGCTCATAGAGAACCTAATACCAACCGAGCTGAAATAGATCGAGCCGGTGACGCTCAGAGGCAACAACTAGAGCGCGCTTTTGCCTTAGCTGCTCCTTTAGAACGAAGACTTGCAAGAACAGCCCCAGGGGCACTCTTTGATAGCCGTCCGGTTATTTTAACAAATGTTGAACCCCTAGTTGCAGGTGCCAATCTTCGCGAAGCAGCTTGCGCAGGATATCCGACCTGTTATTTAGTCGATCCTGCCGCTGAACTCGTCGCAAGAAATGTAAGAGAAGCAGCCGAACATTCTGCAGCTGCGGCTTCACTTGGAGAACGTGGAATAGAAAGACCCGAAGAATTTGCTGCAGCTGGAGAAAGAGCTGCTGCTGCGCATCAACGTGCAGATGCACGTCGAAGACAGCTTTTGCACTCTAGAGCAGAAGCGGTGCGCAATAGAGAAATCAAGGAGAGAGTGATAGAAATAGAGGCTCTCCCAGAGGATGAGAGAAATGCACAGATTGCTCGTCTGGACGTTACTGATCCTGTTCACACGATTTTGACACAAAGAGCACGAGACCTAGCAGAGTCTCAAAGGTGGCAGCGTGAATGGCGCCAACTCACTCCCATTGAACGTATCACTAGACGAGCAAGAGAGAAATCAGATCAAACGCAAGCCACAACCCTCTCTAGACTTGCACCACAAGCAAGGACTGCTGCGCTCACTCAAGCTGACGTTAATGCTAGAGTCCGTGAACTAACCCACCAATTTGTCGAAGCAAGACGGAATGGCAGCCCACCAGAGAAAGCTAGATATGTATCTACACTTTCTCCTGAAGATAGAGAAGAGGCTCTTAGAGAAGTTAACGCAGACGATAGAGTGCGTGAACTAGTTACTCAGCTTGTCGAAGTAAGACAAGAGAGAGAAGCGCGGCGAGGCAGAATGGAAGCTAGAGCATTAGCTAGACTTTCTGATGAGCAGAGACAGCCCCTGGTGCTACTTAGAAGACCTGCGAGAGCCCCTGCGAACTAAACATGAGGAGCCCTTTTAGGCAAAGCTTCTTGTTTGTTATCTTACTTACAAAAACCTTCTCCCTTTTGGGAGAAGGTTTTTTTTACTTATGATCTTTTTTCTTTAGTTTCTCTAAATAAAGGTCAGCGTCTTTTTGTCTTTTGAAAACAAGGAACTTGGTTTGTGGATATTTTTTCTTTAGCTCTTCGATTTTGGCGCGCTTTTCTTTGTCGAAGTTCCAGGTGTAGCGTAGGATTTCTAAGTTCACTTTTCGCAGTCCGCTAAACTCTTTTTGATAGTTAAACATCCGCTTAAAAAGCCTAAGGAAACAGAGAAGGCGCGAGAAGTGAAAATAGATAAAGACGTCTGCTTTGGCAAAGCGCATCTCGAAGGTGGAAGAGGAACACCCTTCTATGATCCAGGCATCTTCAGTGACGAAAGCTCTTTGTATCTCAAAGAACTCCTCCCTTTCTTTTTTCTTACCATCGGCCTCGAACTGATATTTATCGAGATGGTGGACTGGGATGCCCAAAACCTTACCGAGCTTGTAAGCAAAAGTCGACTTACCGCTTCCGGGAAGCCCGATAATAGCGAATTTTTGAGGGGGTGGGTTTGTCATAGAGGAAAAGTAATGCTCAGAGCGGGACTTGAACCCGCACGCTATTGCTAGCAAAGGATTTTAAGTCCTTTGTGTCTACCATTTCACCATCTGAGCCTGAAGTGGTTACATGAGATAATATAAGAGATCTATTGTAAAAACCCTTTGGATAGATTGCAAGGGAGAATTTTTAGGTTTTGAGATCGTTTAGAGAGAAGTAGTTAAAGTTTTTTATTGTACTCTCAGGGTCCTTTTGCTAGTCGTTGGGGTTAAGAATAATTCGGGGATTACAAAGATTTATGAAAAAAATGCTTTTTATAGTGGCTATTGGGCTTTTAAGCGCTTGTAG
>CAZBHP010000175.1:0-1702 GCA_964491795.1 uncultured bacterium
TGGCGCTCAAAACGAGTGGATACGGTAAATAATACAGAGCCTGTCTTTACCAAACTCCATAATGGAACAGACATATTCGTATGTGCGTACTGGGATGAGGATTCAGATCATCTATATGGTGGTATGAAAGTACGGTTTGACGATGAGAATGAGGCAAACAGTCGAGCGAAGATGTTGATCTATTTACTCGAAAACAAACTCATGGCCCTATGACCAAAGAGTCGCCTATTATACGACAAAAAATAGTACTCGTTCTTGCTGCTTCTAAAAGAGACTGGGATCAATGGGCGGATAGGAATGTGACGGAAAGGTTGAAATCTGATGGTAGAAGCGTATGGACTAAGGATAACCGCTTTATCTGGGCCACGCGCATAGAACACATGCTAGGTATCAGGGTAGACAGTGTTATAGAAACAGAGCTTTTTACAGAACGAGACGACGCTAACGATATGAGAGTATTTTCTCACACGATACTGGATCCTTTTATTCACTCACATAAGCGGTGAATAAGTTATGACCCTCACTAACCACACAACATCGCTAGAGCTATCTATCGCCTTGAAGAATGCAGGATGGCCGCAAGAATATAAAATCTGTCCAGGCTGCAAACAAGAGGTAGATTTAACAACTTGTCATTGTGGATCGCCTGAGAAGGACTCAGAGCATGGATACTACGGCTATGAGGGTTACACCCATCCATTTACTCCTTACGGCTGTGATTGCCTAAGATCTAAATAACCATGCTCCCAATCATCGGAGAGACATTAATTTTAATCAGTTGATTAGATATGAATATGCAGCCTCAGACCAGATATGAAATCGCGGCAAGCAAAAATCTCTCCAAAGAGCAGCCGCACGTTTTTCTGCGTTTACAAAACGGTTTACTGACTAAGAAGCTTTCTGTCCCAAGAAGCTGCCTCGCAGGTGAATATAAGGTTCCTGTGCTGTCGAGAATGAAGATGAGTGTGGTTACTGATGCACAGGAATACATACACCCTATGAAAAATACACCCTGCTTAGTTTTTCGATGGGATCAAAGATCTTACCAATCAAGTTTGCCTATCATGGACTTAGTAGATGTGTATTTAATCTAAACTAATCCCATGCTCCCAATCATAGGAAAAGCAGAAGAAAAAGCACTCGTTTTAATCATGGGCTATCTCTCAGAGGGAGGGACGCCGTCTATCAAGTTTGTCCAAGAGTTCTTTAGAAAATATGAAATCGATCAAGACAAGTTCCTTGCGTACCTTAAAGAACACGGCCAGTTCAGTACGAGGGAAAACCTTAGGAAACAAAAACTCCTTAGGTAAAAAGAAACCTACGCTTTCAAAACTTACAAAAGAGCTAGATAAGGTTTTTAGTATCTATATTAGAAAGAAGTACGCTGATAAGGATGGAATAGTTGCGTGTTACACCTGCGGGGTTAGAAAGCCTTGGAAAGAGCAACAATGCGGTCATTTTGTCAGCAGGGCGCATCGGTCGGTGAGGTGGGATGAAAAGAACACTAAACCCCAATGTTACGCCTGTAACGTCATGCGTTCAGGAAACCTAGCGGAGTTCACGGTGAGACTTCAAAGAGAATGCGGCGCGGAGTTCGTGGATCAACTCTTAAAGATGAAGTACCACATCGTCAAACATTCAACCGTAGAGCTACAGAATCTTATTGATTGGTACAAGGGACAAATTAAATAAACGTTATCAT
>CAZBHP010000175.1:1712-2854 GCA_964491795.1 uncultured bacterium
TATGCGAATACCAACTTGCAAAGTGTGCGGTTCTCAGATGTCTAAAAGCTGGGTAGGGATAGTTACTAAATGGATATGTCGTAAGGAAGAATGTTCTGAACATGATAAACCAGTAAACTCATAATTATGTCTAAAAAGAAACCAGAAAGAATAGGCGAAGTCACAGCTATCCTTTGGCTTGATGTTTGGCTGAAAAACGAAGAAGAAGTGATGGAGAAAAAGTCAAATGGTCCAGCCAGTTTTTATACCAATTCAGCTTATATTAGAGCCTTTAGAAACTTACGGAACAGAAAAGCACTCATAAGAATGTTACAAGATTTTAGTATTCGTTAAATAATATGCAAAACCTAAATGAAGGTTTAGAAGAGAAGCTAAATACGGGATCATTCAATCCTCATAGAACGATAACCTGCGATCAAGTAATGCGGATAAAATCGGCTATTGATAACTACGTAGAAATGCTCGGTCACACACCCAAAAATAACAATAAAGCTTTGTGGCGACCTATTTTAGATGCTGGATTGCTCACAAATATTATGGATATTCTTGATCTGTCTTTTAAAGACGCGGGCGCAGCTTGGAACGCCGTATCTTCAATGCGCGGAACGCATTTAATCTGGCAGGATTGGAAAGATAAAGAATGAATATGGACTTAAAGCTTATCAAAGAGCGTTTGCTAAATTACGGGCAGAAACAAGAAAAAATATCTACGGAGTTGTTTGAGATTTTAGAAGATGCCCTATACATGTGTACCAAGCTAGAGGAAGAAGAAAGAAAACAAGATACTCGAAACTATGAACTCCCGTAAAAAACAACCAAGACCTTACGCTTTCGTGCAAGACTGGGGCCTATACCCAGATGAAACAATGGTCGTAGTAGGCACGAAAGACCCAGAGGACTTTTTCACGTTCTTTAAGAAGTTCAAGGTGCATGCTCTTCTGGCTAAAGACTATCTCACCTGGATGAAAGCTCACGGTCTTGGGAGTGAAGGGGATAACGGTTCCTTTTCGTGTGTGGATAGCGAGAATGGCCGCATGACTGTCTTATACCTCAAAGAATGGCCTAAAAAAGCCTCATGGAAGAATTATGAGACTCTCCTGCACGAGTTGCACCACGCTGTGAACTTTGTTCTCGTGAAACAT
>CAZBHP010000176.1:0-2836 GCA_964491795.1 uncultured bacterium
TATCGAAGCCAGAATTGGCTTAAGGGGTTTGCAGAGGGGCTATGCGTGAGCAGCCCCTTTGCATAAAAGGAAGGATAACTTTCGGGGATGTGGTTGCATAAAAAGAGACAACCTAATTTCTATGGAAATGTCCAAAGTCGAGTTAACTCATGTTACGCAAAAATGCCTACCATGAGTTATTTGGTGGCGATGAAGAGCATGAAGGAGGGGAGAACTTCTCCTGGTTTGTAGGAGCGCCTCATCTCTATGGAAGAGAAACCGGCGTCTTTGAGGAGGCGCTCAAACTCTCCCTTGGAATACCAGCGAAGTGTAAAGTTACGCTCTACCATCTCTAAGATGTCTTTCCCATTCCAGACTTCGAAGCGAATTTTGCTCCTAATAATCTGCTCTACAGGATCTTGAAAGTGGGATTCGCGTTGAATATAGCGCTCATCGCGCCCCTTTACTTTGATATCGCTTACAATACGCCACTGATCGGAGAGCATGAGATTTTCAGCCCAGGGAAGAAAGAGAGGGATAATCAAGCGCCCCCCTTCTTCGAGAAGCTCGTAGTATTTGTGGAGCGCATTTGGAACGCTAAACGACTCACTGATAAGCTGAAAAGAACCTAGGGGAATATAGAGAAGCTTATATTTCTCATCAATTTCAAGCATGTCGATATGTTGACGATAGATCTTGGGGGTAACCCCGGCCCTTTGAGCTTTACGCTGGATAAGGGCGACCATTTCGGGCGATGACTCCACCCCTTCCACATCGAGTCCTTCACTTAAGTAGGGTAAAATCAGGCGTCCACCACCACAGGCAAGCTCAAGAGCCTTGCCTTGAGAGGCCTTGATCTCTTGTCGATAGAAGTTTAGCTCTTCATCCTCTAGGTGAGGATGCCAGTAGCTATAAAGCCTTCCCATCAAGCCGGTTGCTTGTTTTGTATGTGCCATATTTAAGGACCCTTATTCGCCCATCTAGGATACCACATTCTTTATTTAACAAAAATTTTCAAATTGTTATAAGCAAGGATTATTGAATAAAAATTTCTTAAGGCCATGGACCAAGATCTGATTTATCCGATTATTCCCCTGGATCGCTATCTTGCGCACGCAGCGATGGAATCATTCCCCCCGGCCTTAGGATTGATTATCCCAGAAATTCTGACAGAAGAAGCACTTGAAGAGATTGCCATCATCAAAGAGCTCACAACTCCTATTCCTCTAATTGCTTTGATTTCCCTGCCAATTTCTCCCGCATTTTTGCTCTCTTTAGCTTGTTTTGGAATTGAAAGGATTCGCCTAGAAGGAGTTTCTCTTTTGGCTTTGCAAGAAATCAGGTCCCATATTGATGAGCATCGCTTAGGGATGGTGCTTATCACTTCGTCTTCTAGTCAATAGACCTCTTGCAGAGTACGAGGAAAGTCTTTAGACTGGTTAAAATGAAAATCCTCGTTGTTATCCTCAACTATAAAAGTATGCAGGACACTCTTGCCTGCGTTGAGTCTATCGAAAAATCAGACTATAACTCTTTTGATATCCTAGTCATCGATAATAAGTCTCCTAACGACTCTTTTGCTTTTTTAAGAAAACACCTGCCCCACATTCGTCTTTTGGAAACAGAAAAAAATTTAGGCTACGCTGGAGGCAATAATGTCGGTTTACGGATTGCTCTAGAAGAAGGATACGATGCAGTGTTAGTGCTCAACAATGACACAGTTGTCGATCCACACTGCCTCTCTGCTTTTGTAAAAACTTCTAAAGAATTCCCTAATGCTGTCTTAGGCGCCCGTCTTTATCAATACCAAGAGCCTGAACTGTTGCAACACTTCGGTGGAATATGGGATAAAAGCCGAGGCAAATTTCGCTGTGTTCCTCAAGACGGAAAAGACTCTAAGCAAGAGTGGAATGAAGTCAAAAAACTCGATTTTCTAACTGGTGCAGCTCTTTTTATCCCCTCTCCTATCTTGAGAAAAGTGGGTCTTTTTGAAGAGTCTTTTTTCCTCTACTACGAAGAGATCGACTGGTGTACACAAGTAAATAAAATGGGATTCTCTTGCCTTTATTGCCCGGGCGCAAAAATATGGCACAAAGAATCGGCCTCCTTTGAAAATCCCCGCCCTCCCCAGATGTATTTCCTCACACGCAACCGCCTCCTCTACCTTCAACGCAACTGCAGCAAAGGACAGTTTCTCTTTCTTTTAATCACACAACACCTCTATCGAGCAATCCTTCTCCATCTAAAAGCCCTCATAAAAGAAATTCAGTGTCTTTTCCTCTTTCTCTTTTACCGCAAAGGGCTCACAAAAAAGCGTAAGCTCGGCAGACTTGCCTATGAAACAAGCCTGCGCGGTTTCTACGACTTCTTCCTCCGCCGCTTCGGCAACGGCCCCCCCTTCATCTACCAAACCGTCGACTAACCCTCTTTAGAACAGGAGCTCGCCTCCAGGTTAGCTTTGCTTGGCTTTAAATTTGGAGCGTCCGCTTCGCTAAAACATCCAACTTTTGAAATCACTTGGATATACAGTCTGTTAAAAAACAAGGGATTATTGTAGGCTTGCTCTTTAATCGGAGGGAAAAATGATATATGAATTAAAGGTTTTGGGATTAAAAATACTAATTTTGCTCATAGCTGCTCCATTGCTTGCTGCTTCACTACTCTATATTGCAGAAAAAATAGAAGATGCTTGGAAGTTAAGAGATAGAAAAAAGAAGTTTCAGGCGCTTTTAATGCTCATGGTATTCGCTGCCATATTTTTTGGGTGGCTGTTATGAAAAAGCAAATCCCTAAGATTAGTCTTATTTAGGAGTTACGCAGTTGGATCTTTACAGAGAATTTTTATTTTCTAATAATA
>CAZBHP010000177.1:0-2824 GCA_964491795.1 uncultured bacterium
AATTTAAGCCAAAACTAGATTGACCATCAGCCTGATAAACCCAAAACTCAGGTTAGTAAGCAATTGGGATTAGTCGAGTATTTCCCAGGGGGCAGGTTCAGGATAGAGCTTATTTAGGTTAGAGCTAAGCATTGCATCAATTTTTGGGTTTTTTTGCGGTAAGTCATCTTGTAAGCAAAAGGTGTGAGGTTTTTCAAACCGAATTTGATACAAAAGAAAGCGCGTATGAAAAGAGGAATTGGCGATGTTAAGATATCTATGGTGGAGGGGTTTTTTGATGACACGATTTTGATAAAGCCAGTGGTATTGGACAAAGCCATTTGTAATCGGATATCCATTAACGCTGCGAAAAGGGTGAGAAGAGGTGGTCTCAAACACTTCTGGGTACGCTTTTTCTGTTTGATACATGTAAGATTTAATCAGGGCATAGGGGGAGTGTAATAGCTCATAACGGGTCTCTACTTGGTAAGAGCGATCGAAAAGTTCATTGAGGTTTAGAAGAGATCTTATAAACGGATGATCACCTTTCTTAAGTTTAGGTAAAGGGACCTTAGAAAACTGGACAACTACTTCTTTATCAAGGGTGAAAAAATCAAAAGGAGTGACCGGAGCCCCTAGAAAAAAGTCGTCGTTAAAATAGATAAAATGCTCCTTCAAGTTAGGTATGCGGTGGAGGTTGCTTTCGATAGCATTGGAATTGAAGGTGGGTAGATGTTTTTCATTTTTGAAAATTTCTTTGTGATCAACGATAGTGATACGGGGATGAGGCATAAGCCACTTGGGTTTTTGTCCCATAGTCACAATGTAAATGTGATTAAAAAACGGGGCATAGCGAATAACTGAACGGAGTGAATAACGGAGCTCTTGATGATCTGTAAAGCGTTTATCCTCTAAAGAGTAGGAGTGGATCGGCTTACCTTCTTTAAGTAAGGCTCTATTTTTTTTCTCGATCCAGAGAGGATCGTTCCCATCTACCCAAAGATAAACAATATCGATTGGATTTTTAACATGATCCCAGGCTTGTTTTCCCATCGATTCATTATAAACTACGAGAGGTGAGGTTTCTTAAGTGTTTTATAGTGTGAAGTGTGAGGGGAGCGCGGCGCCGGCTTTTACAACGATAATTCCATCACGGATGCTGATTGCATCAGATTCAAAAGAGGTTAGATTTTTTGTATTGGTAAGGGTGACGTGATCTCCGAGAATGGCTCCTTCGTCAATGATCGCTTTCTCAATAGAGCAGTGTTTACCAATGTGTGTAGGTGCATAGTTACTAAAAGGATGCCAGCCCATAAGAATAGAGTCTTTAATCACAGTCCCTTCTTCCACAAAGGTTTTCATGCCGATCATAGAATGGGTAATAGACTCTGCGTTTATGATAGAGCCCTCACAAAGAATAGAGTTTTGGACACGAGTGTTTGAAATACGAGGACTTGGAAGGAGAATTGACTGGGTGTAGATAGGGCGTTTTTCATTATAAAGATCTAAGCACAATTGGTTTTTCGTAAGATTTAAAGAGGCGTTATAATAGGAAGAAATCGTCCCTACATCTTCCCAATAACCGCTAAAAATATAGGCGTAGGTTTTCCCTTTTTCAATTTGAGATGGGATCAAGTGCTTACCAAAATCAGACTGTGGATTTTCTTGTAAAAGATCGAAAAGGGCCTTTCGTTTAAAGATATAAATCCCCATAGAACCTAAAAAAGATAGGTCATCTAAAGCGTTGTGTTTTGTTGCGATATCGGGGGCGATTGCATACTGGATGAGTGTGGAACGATCGCTTGGTTTTTCCGCAAAATCGAAGATGCGAAAGCTTGGATCGATACGCATGACTCCCATCCGAGTTGCTTCCTTTTCTGCAACGGGGATAGTAGCAATTGTTAAATCGGCATCTTTTTGCTTGGCAAAATCGAGCATCTCTTTGAGATCCATTGAGTAAAGCTGATCGCCTGAGAGAATAATGAAATACTCTGCGGGATGATCCCGAAAGCGATGTAAATTTTTGCGCACCGCATCAGCTGTCCCTTCATACCAAATTTTTTGTATTCCTGCCTGTTCGGGGACAAGGATTTCTAGGTGCAATCCATGTATATGAGGGGAATAAGTCTCCATTAAATAGTGCGTCAAAGAGGAGGCCAAAAACTGGGATAGGACGTAAATCTCTGTAAATCCAGAGTTAATCGCATTTGACATAGCAATATCAATCAAACGGTAACGCCCTGCAAAAGAGATCGCCGGTTTACATCGTGTAGTTGTAAGGGGTTGCAGGCGTGCGCCTTCGCCTCCCGCAAGGATGAGAGTTGCTACTTCCTTTGTCATTCAATTTAGATATAGAAAGATACAGATTACTTAGCAACATCATACTGTTTAGAAAATTGGTTTTTAAAATTTATTTATCGTCACGGGTTATAAAAATGAGATCTATTAAATGCAAAGGGCTGCGGTCCCCGCATAGCCCTCTGCACTCCCGCTTTAAGCGAAATCTCGGTTCGATAAATCGCTTTTTACCTTAAGCTTATTTTGCTTGTCACGTAGGGAATACAGATTCCTCGCAATAAAAAGCGATTTCTCTTTCCGATATCTCGCCATCGGCGGTCCCTTCCGCTAACGCTAACGGGACGCGTTATAACATAATGGCAATGCTTCGCTTGGAATTATCCGACTTTGCGGTCATATCCGCAAAGTCGGAGAGGCGCCACTGAAAGTTTGCTTTCAGTGGCGCCTCTCCGGCAACGAAGTTGCTGCCTCGACTTTGGACATTTCAAGACTTCTTACATAAATAGCGTTTGAGGGGATTTTTCCAAAAATGCATTCGCATTTTTGG
>CAZBHP010000178.1:0-2804 GCA_964491795.1 uncultured bacterium
TCTTAATTGGTTCGCTCAGTGCTAAGGGCGAATAAGTAGCCAACCGGGTTTTAAACCCGATTCTTGAGTTCACTTCAGGGTAAACGATTTGTTCTGAAAAATGATTTGACTGTTGTTTTAATCGATTTGGATGTATCATGAACACTAATTTTTGTGTCACGATGGATGTGTTTATGGGTTTAGAAACTGCAGAGAATAAAATACAGGAAATTTGCGAAAAGCTACGTAAGGAGACTCTGGATCCAGCACGCAACGAAGCTCGCCATATATTAGAAAGCGCAGAGAGAAGAGCTGAGCAAATTGTAGAAGAAGCAAAGAAAAAAGCGGAGCTCTCTAGAGAAGAGACAAAAAAAGATTTTGAAAGTCAAAAAAGTGTAAATGAAGTGGCTTTAGATCTTGCGATCAAGCAAGCCATCTCCAAGCTCCAACAAGAAGTGATGAAGGTGTTTAGTACTGAACTTACCCACATCCTTCAGAAAGAGACAGAAAAACCCCATGTGATTGCAGAAATGCTTACAGCTCTTCTTCGAGCTGTAGAAAAAGATGGGCTTAACGGGGATCTAAAAGCTATTTTACCAAAAGCGCTTCCACTTGATGCTTTACTAGGACAACTAGCGGAAGGGGTACGTCAGCGTTTACAGAAAGGCAACATCATTTTAGGCGATTTTACAGGGGGCGCTGCTCTTAAATTAGTAGACCGAAAAATGGTCATTGATATGAGCGATAAAGCTCTTAAAGAACTCTTGAGTTCTTATGCTCAAGAAGGGCTCAGAGAAAAAATTTTCAACGCATAGATAGGACGGTGTAGATGAGACGTCTTTTTGTTTCCGGATCTCTACCTCCTCTAGAATTTGATTCTAAACCGGATATTAACTCTCCGCTTTTACGAAGTCTTTTCGAAGAAAATCTGAGCAAGAGAGAGCTGAAAAAGATTCACGTATTGCAATTTTGGATCGATCTCTCGAATATACAAAATGCCATGTATAAAACTAAATCTTTCGATCCACGGGGCATGTTTTCTGAGGATATGTTGAAGATGTTACTGAAAGAGGGGGATGGCCTTCCAGAATACGTAACCTCTTTTTTTGCAGATTTTACTACAGAGGCTGAACGAAAAAGGAACTTTTTAGCATTAGTAGCCGGTTACTTTCAAGAAGAGAGGAAAAAAGCCAAAGGTTTTGTTCGTGAGTTTTTAGAGTTTGAACATAATATAAAAATTCTATTAACCGGGTTTCGCACAAAGCGCTTGGGTAGAGATGTAGCACGTGAACTGCAGTTTGAAGACTCAGCTGATCCTATCGTTCAGATGGTCCTTTTGCAGAAAAACACAAGCGGCTCTTTTGTTTTTCCTTTAGAATTTCGCGAGCTAGAAGAAAAACTAGAGGAAGCAGGACGTGATCCTGTGCTACAATACGAAGCGATTATGAAATTCCGTTTTGACTACTACTCCGAACAAGCTTGGAGCCATCCTTTCGCATTGAGAGCTTTGGCTGCTACGATGATGAGAGTCTGGATCCTAGAGGATTTGTTTGCTTTGAGAGAAGAGAAAGGGGAAGAAATACTAAATAAGGTAGTGGAGCTAGGTGCATGAGTGATGAATATCAAACAATGGGAAAAGTCGTATACGCTCTTGGAAACCTTATCAAGGTTGCCTTTGAGGGCGACATTGCACAAGGGGAAGTCGGATTCGTAGAGATAGATAATGAGTCTTTAAAAGCGGAAGTTATAGAAATTGAAGGCAAAGTTGCCAAATTACAGGTCTTTGAAGATATTCGAGGCCTAAAATATGGAACGCCTGTCCGTTTTGTTAAAGAGCTCCTTGAAGTAGAATTAGGACCTGGTCTTCTTGCAGAAATTTTTGACGGGCTGCAAAACCCTCTTCAAAAAGTGGCTGACGTCTCTGGTCTTTACCTCAACAGGGGTATCTACATCGAACCTCTCGATCGAGTAAAACGCTGGCATTTTACCCCTGAAGCAAAAGTTGGTGCTACATTACGAAGGGGAGATCCGATTGGACAGGTTCCAGAATCCCACTTTATCCATAAAATCCTCCTCCCTTTCAAGATGTTCCGTGAATATAAGCTTACCTGGGTGATTGAAGAAGGAAGCTATACGGTAGATACAGTGATTGCAAAAGTTACCGATGCTGAAGGTAAAAGCTACGATATCCGCATGGTTCAAAAATGGCCAGTGAAGTTTCCACTTATCGAGGGGCAAAAAATCCAAGCCAAAAAGTTAATGACTACAGGAATCCGTATTATCGACACGATGGTTCCGGTGGTAAAAGGTGGTTCTGCTTGTACACCAGGTCCTTTCGGAGCCGGGAAAACAGTGACTCAGCAGCTAATTTCTAAATACTCTAACGTCGATGTAGTAGTGATTGCTGCATGCGGAGAGCGTGCAGGCGAGGTTGTAGAGACGTTAAAAACTTTCCCGACCTTGGTGGATGTCCATTCTAATCAGCCGCTTATGAATCGTACAACGATCATTTGCAACACATCGTCTATGCCTGTAGCGGCAAGGGAAGCTTCTGTGTATGTAGGCGTTACCATTGCAGAGTATTACAGACAACTAGGTCTTGATGTGCTCCTTCTTGCGGATTCTACTTCTCGTTGGGCCCAGGCTATGCGAGAAATTTCAGGGCGTTTAGAAGAGATCCCAGGAGATGAAGCTTTCCCGGCTTATCTCTCATCTAGAATCGCGGCTTTTTATGAGCGTTCTGGCGTTGTGAAAATTAAAGGGGGGAAAGAAGGCTCTTAACGCTCTAGCTTATGATATCTCTCACCAAAAAAGGACCCTCTCAC
>CAZBHP010000179.1:0-2788 GCA_964491795.1 uncultured bacterium
TGCAACGCTGTAATCCCGACAAAGAGAAGAAAAAATCCAACCCCGTCTATCTTCTCGGTGAATTTTTTCTCATTGTAACCTCGCCCTTCCAAAGTGATCCGGTTCAAAATCAAACAGAGGATTCCGAAGGGGACATTAATATAAAAAATCCAAGGCCAGGTATAATCAACGCAAAAATATCCCCCTACAATAGGCCCTAACACTGGAGCCCCCATTGTCACCAGGGCAAAAGTTGCCATCACTTTCTCTAAGGCCTCAGGTGGATGGATGCGACGAAGAAGCGCTTGCGAAATAGGAAGAAGTGGACCAGCAGAGGCCCCTTGCAAAAACCTAAAAACAACTAACGTGAAGAGGTTTGTTGCCATACCACATAAAACAGAAAACACAGTAAAGAACACAATCGACCATAGAAGCGTTGTAATCATGCCAAAGCGATTCGAGATAAATCCGGACGCAAGCAACATAATAGAGTTTCCGATCGTAAAAAAAGTAAGAACATAGGTGCCTTGATCCACGCTTGTTGCAAGTCCCCCTGCTATGTAAGGAATGGCAACGTTTGCGACAGTATAATCTAACACAAACATAAACACCCCAAGCGACAGGGAAATCGTGGCTAAAAGCCGGATAACTTTATTCTCTATGACCTCTTCTACCATTGAGAGATAAGTGCCTCCACCTCTTGACTTAACCCCACATCAAAAGTAATGTTTTCTTGCATCACTTGTTGAATTAAGGCGTCTGCGCCGGCAGTTTCATCTTCAAAAATCCGGGTCTTATAAAGAACCTGGTTAACGGGTTCTTTAGGGACTCTACGGCCACTCTCATCATGGACATCGATTGTCACTCTCATAGAAAGACCAAGGCGAAGAGGAAATTTTTCAAGTTGCTGTGGATCGATAGAGACTCGAACAGGAACACGTTGCACAATTTTAATCCAGTTACCCGTTGCATTTTGTGGGGGAAGTGGAGAGAAAACAGCACCGCTACCAGAGGCAATCCCAATCACCACGCCTCGATAAATGATTTCTCCTCCATAGCTATCACATCTTAGGCGCGCTTCTTGACCTATCCGAATTTTAGCGATATCTACTTCTCTAAAGTTAGCATTTACCCACATCTGATCAAAAGGGACAATAGCAAGAAGTGGGGTGGTTGGAAGCACCGACTCCCCTACTTGAACTGTTCTTTGAGCTACAACACCGGTTGCTGGCGCTCTCAATGTGCATCTTTCTAAATTCACAAAAGCTTGTCTTAACTTTTGTTTGGCTTTTTCTACTTTAGGGTGTGTATTAAGAGTTGTATTTTGGACAAGAGAGACCGCTTGCATCAGATCATATTTGACCTTTTCCACCATCGCTTTGCCCACCCAAAAATTGGTCTCTGCAGCGATAAACTCCTCATCTGACACAGCACCAGAGGCAACGACTGCTTTGCGATCTAGGTAATCAATTTCTAGCTTAATCAGCTCACTGACGCGTGTCTCATAAAGCGCAACCAAAGAGTATACATTTTCAAACATCTTTGTGACTTCACGCACCGTATCGCCTAAGATAGCCTTACACTCTTGTAAAGCAATCTGATAATTGGTCTCATCGAGGCGTACAAGAACTTGCCCTTCTTTTACAAGAAGAGTGTCATCGCAATTAATGCTTGTTACAATCCCAGGAACAAGAGGTGTTAATCTTACTTGGTTACCATGGACATAAGCATCCTCTGTGCAATCGGCGAATCTCCCAAAGAAAACATACCACCCGAGAATAGCAAGGGTGATAAGGAGAAAAACAGCGGTTGTCCACAAAAGAACTTTTCTTTTGTGAAGACGTTTATCAGGAGGGATCTCATCGGTCATTGAGTATGAAATCCTCCGCCTAGAGACTTAATTAAGCGGACGTAGGAGTGATTTCTTGCATCCTCAAGCTCTATTTCTCTAAGTTTTGAAAAAAGATATTTTTCATCCGCTTTAAGAACGAGAATTAACGAGTCAATCCCGTGTTTATAACGAGAATAGGTAAGTTCGTAATTTTTCTTAAGAGCATCAAGGGCCTCTCTTTCAAAACTCAGTTGTTTATCGACGCTTGTATAGCGGGTAAGCTCAGAGACAACCTGGTTTGCTGCACGTAAAAGAAGGTCATTATAGTCGTAAACAGCAGCCTCATAGGCGGCAAGCTGTGCTTCATAGTTCCCCTGAAGTCTTCCCCCTTCAAAGATGGGTAAATTAAACCTGGGAAAAATCGTTCCTATTAAGGCTTTTCCACGCAAGAGATCCTGAAAATCAAAACTTTGAGTTCCGCCAAATAGAGCTAAGTTAATATCGGGATAAAATTCTGCACAAGCAGCCCCCACTAATTTTGCATGTTTTGTCACGCGCCATAACTGGGCCATCAAATCTGGGCGATGCTGCAAAAGCCCAAGGCCAATATCCTGGGGAAGCTCTATCGGAGCTTTTGCAGTTGTCCAGACAGCGTCTACTGCATAGGGAGTATCTGGATTTTTTCCCATGAGAACTGAGAGAAGAGTTTTACCAATGACAATCTCTTCTTCAACAGCTGCTATGTTTTCTTGTAAACTTGCAACTTCTTCTTTGATCCTGTTGCTGTCAATCAAGCTGTCAATGCGGTTATTTTTGCGAAGCTCCACAATGGTAAGACGACGAGCTCTATCGCTTAAGATCTGTTGAAGCGTTTCATACCGTCTTATGTTTGTCTGTATACGAAAATACACCTCTGCAATGGATGCTGCCAAAACTAATTTAGCTTCTTGAAAACCCGCTGCCTGGGCTCGCATCTCT
>CAZBHP010000180.1:0-738 GCA_964491795.1 uncultured bacterium
CATCAATATCTTTTTCAGCCACATACCCGCCCCCTTTGAGTTTATAAGAAACCGCAGTGACAAGGCCTTGATTTCTGAGAGTTTTAAAAGGCTCTTTGGTGGAGACTTCGCCCAAATCATAAAGCACTTTATGCCAAAATCTCGCATAAAGAAGGTGTAAAACCGCGTGCTCTACCCCTCCAATGTAAAGATCAACTGGCATCCAGTATTTCTCTTTTTCTTTATCCCAAGGGCGCTCTTGATTATGAGGATCACAAAAGCGTAGGTAATACCAACAAGATCCAGCCCACTGAGGCATCGTGTTAGTTTCGCGCATAGCTTTCTTACCTGTTTTGGGATCTGTAATATAAACCCAGGAAGTGACCTTGCTAAGAGGACTTGCACCATCTGGAGATGGCTTATAATCTTCGAGGGTCGGAAGAGTCAAAGGCAATTCATCTAGGGCAAGTAACCTTTTAGTCCCATCTTCAAAATGCAAAATGGGGAACGGCTCCCCCCAATATCTCTGCCGTGAAAACAACCAATCGCGTAGCTTGTATTGCACTGACCTTTTGCCCTGGTCATGTTTTTCTAGATAATCAGAAACGGCTCGTTTAGCCTCTACTTCAGAAAGCCCATGAAGAGAGAGTTTTTCATTTTGCGAGTGGATGTATTCGCCGTTCTCATCAATTACCTCACGTATAGGACAGCCTGTAAGAGGGGCAAATTCTTTATCCCTCGCATCATGAGCAGGAACTG
>CAZBHP010000180.1:748-2773 GCA_964491795.1 uncultured bacterium
CAGCGCCGGTTGCGTAATTCAAAAGGACATAATCAGCAATCCAAATAGGCACCTTCTCTTTAGTAAGAGGATGGACTGCATAAGCTCCAGTAAAGACCCCTGTTTTTTTCCGAGTCATATCACCGCGCTCAGCATCACTTCTATAGAGAGTCTCATTTTGATATTGAAGAACAGACTCTTGCTGCTCAGGGGTAGTGATCTCTAAAACAAGGGGATGTTCAGGGGCTAGGACAAGATAGGTGACCCCAAATAAAGTGTCCGGACGTGTCGTAAAACAGTTGATATGGCTATTTTTCCCAACAATAGGGAAATAGATATTGAGCCCTTCACTTCTTCCAATCCAATTACGTTGTAATTTTTTTAAGTGTTCAGGCCAATCAAGCTCTTCTAGATCTTCTAAAAGGCGGTCGGCGTAAGCAGTAATTTTAAGAATCCACTGTCTTAAAGGACGCCGCTCGACAGGATATCCCCCTTCTACGGACTTCCCATCTTCTACCTCTTCATTGGCAAGGACTGTCCCGAGCGCTGGGCAAAAATTCACCATTGCCTCCGCCTCATAAGCAAGACCCCTCTCATAAAGTTTTTTAAAAATCCATTGGGTCCATCTATAATAGTCTGGATCACTAGTAGCAAACTCGCGCGACCAATCGTAGCTCAAACCAAGAGACTTTAGCTGTCTTCGATACGTAGCAATATTTTGTTGAGTTGTAATCTCAGGGTGAGTTCCTGTGCGAATAGCGTATTGCTCTGCTTGGAGGCCAAAGCTGTCCCATCCCATCGGGTGGAGGACGTTATACCCTTTTTGCCTCTTATAGCGAGCTATGACATCCGATCCTGTATAACCTACCACATGCCCAACGTGCAATCCAGCACCTGATGGATAGGGAAACATATCTAAAACATAATACTTCGGCTTTGAAAGATCGACTTCTACTTTATAGGTCCGATGTTTTTCCCAATAGGCCTGCCATTTTTTTTCTATCGCTTCTGGATGGTATTTTCTCATAGTAAATTCCTGTATTTAGAGCTCAATGATATATCGAATGAGCTTATTGCTTGTAGCAAAAAGTGTTGTGAGGTATCTTTAAGGGACTTTATGCAAGACACATTTACAATTTCTAGAAAGTTGAAAATTCAACTCTCTGATTATGACTATATATCTGATGTTCGCCAACGCCTCTTATTAAAGGCTCTATCTCAAGATGAGGTGGAAATTTTAGAAGAGATCCTTTTTAGCCCTCTCCAATTTACGGTCGACTACTTAGCAAAAAATTTAAATACCTCTCCAAAAGAATTATTCCCCATTCTAGAAAAGCTTTCCTTGTTAGGACTTTTTTCTATCCAAAATAACTCTATCCAAATTGACAAAGAAAAAAGAAAATATTTTGAACTACAGCTAGAGCGTTTCTCTTCCGATTTCAGGCCCGATATGGAGTTTTTACAAAATCTTTTGCGTAGCCTCCCTATCCATATTCTCCCTTCTTGGTACCACATCCCTCGAAGCTCTAACAACATTTTCTCCTCGCTCCTAGAAAAGTATTTACAGACTCCCCAGATCTATCAAAGGCACCTTTTTGATACCCTCTCCGAAGAAACACTCCTCAGCCAAATTGGGAGAGATGTCATTCAAAGCGGTTCTGTAGAAACCGAAGAACTTTTATCTCGCTATACTCTATCCCGTGAGGAGCTAGAAGAGATTATTATCACGCTTGAATACCAACTAATTGCTTACAGCTCCTTCAAAGAAGATGAAGATGGATGGAAGTGTATTCTTACCCCCTTAACCGAATGGCAAGAATATAAAAGTAGCCTTAAGGATATGGAATGCATCAGCTCTGAAGAAGCCTCTTCTATTTCTTTATATCGACCTCAAGAGTTTGCTTTTATTGAGGATATGACATCTCTTCTTGAACTTACCCTTAAAGATCGTACTCTCACCCCACAAAAAGCTGCCTCTCTCCTCTCTTTAGAAGAGGTATATGTCGAAAAATTACTCAATAAACTTAAGTTATTAGGTCTTCTTGC
>CAZBHP010000181.1:0-2765 GCA_964491795.1 uncultured bacterium
TGAACCGTCTTCAAAAAGGGTCTGGAATCTGTATAAATCGTGAGATGAAGAGACAATCATCACCTCTCGCACACCGGCCATCATCAAAACCGCTAGAGGGTAATAGATCATGGGCTTATCGTAGACAGGAAGAAGCTGTTTACTTGTAACAAATGTCAAAGGCTGCAAGCGGGTTGCTCGCCCCCCTGAAAGGATAACCCCTTTGCGTGTGCCACTTTTCATTCTTTAAAATCGCATCCTTCTTTAATCAAGGTGTCTACAAATGTGATCGGATAGTGCCCCGACAAAAATCTTTCGTTATTTAACATATACTGGTGGAAAGCAATCGTTGTATGCACTCCTCCCACGTGAAACTCTTTTAAAGCCCTCTTTGAGCGTGTAATCGCCTCTTGTCGATCTTTTCCTCGAACGATAAGCTTTGCAATCATAGAATCGTAGTGAGGAGGGATTGTGTAACCTGGATAGCAAGCAGTATCTATACGAACATGAGGGCCACCACTTGGAATAAAGTATTCAAGCATCCCGGGTGAGGGGGTAAAATTGTTGTGTGGATCTTCGGCATTAACCCGAAACTGTATGATATGCCCTTTAAAAGTGACATCATCTTGTTTTATGGTAAGCTTTTCCCCCATTGCCATACGTATCTGCTCTTGAACAAGGTCGATACCAGTCAATTCTTCTGTCACCGTATGTTCTACTTGGATACGGGTGTTAACTTCCATAAAATAGAATTGCCCCTTTTCATCGAGAAGAAACTCTACAGTCCCAACAGTATGGTAGTGAGCAGCTTTCACGATACGAACGGCAGCCTCCCCGATCTTTTTACGCATAGAAGGGGAAAGAAGAGGGCTTGGACTCTCTTCAATAAGCTTCTGACGCCTTCTTTGAATCGTGCAGTCGCGTTCTCCTAAATGAATACAATGTCCATACTGATCAGCTAAGATCTGGACTTCGATGTGACGAGGATTGACGATCATTTTTTCAAGATATAGGTCGGGGTTACCAAAGGCTTTTTCGGCTTCCATACGGGCTTGGGTAAACATACGGGCGAATTCATCACGGGTTTGCGCAATTCGAATCCCCTTCCCACCACCACCAGCCGTTGCTTTAATAAAAACCGGATATCCAATCTTGTCAGCTTCTCTCATCCCCTCTTCTAGGTCTTTCACAACACCATCAGAGCCTGGAATGACAGGGCATTTAACTTTTTTCGCAATTTCTTTGGCTTTAGCTTTATCTCCAAGAAGCGAGATTGCCTCTGCAGTTGGACCGATAAAAGTCAAATTACAGCTTTTGCAGATTGCAGCAAATTTAGCATTTTCACTCAAAAAACCATAACCGGGATGGACTGCATCGGCTCCCGTAATTTCACAAGCTGCAAGGATATTGGGTATTTTTAAATAAGAGTTTGTCGCAAGAGCGCTTCCAACGCATACTGCTTCATCTGCATGTAAAACATGGAGAGACTCTCGATCGGCTTCTGAATAGACAGCCACTGTAGAAAGTCCTAAATCATGACAGGCGCGAATGACTCGGATTGCAATCTCACCTCTATTAGCTATTAATACTTTTTTCATACAATTTCAAAGAGCGGCTGCCCGAACTCTACAGGACACCCATTTTGTAAAAGGACCTGCCGGACAGTGCCTGAGCGGTCTGATTTAATTTCGTTCATTACTTTCATAGCTTCTATAATACACAGCACATCGCCTTTGTTGATGGCATCCCCTTCTTGCACAAAAGGTTTGCTATCAGGAGTTTCTGCTCTATAAAAAGTGCCAACCATGGGAGAGGTAACGCAGTTAGCTATTTGAGTTGCCCTCTTTTCTTCCCCTTCTTCAATTTCTGGGGGCTTTACAACATGGTGAGACTCTCTTTTAGGCGCTAAAGGAATACTCGGAAGATGCGCGACAGAAGCGCATACACTTGGCGAACTAGTAGGCCCTGAACTCCCTTTTTCCAAAGTGATTTCTATTCCGTTTTTTTCACGGATAGAGAGCTTTTGGACCCCTGACTTCTCTAAAATCTGGACTAGATCCTTAACATATTTTAAATCCATCGTTATATCCTCTGCACGTACTCATCTGTTTTTGTATCTACTTTGATCACATCGCCGTTTTCGATAAACATAGGCACTTCAATACGTGCCCCTGTCTCTAAAATAGCAAGGCGATTTGATGCTGCCATCGCATTAGAAGCATCGAGATCTTCTGTTTTAACAATCATTAACTCTAAAAATTGAGGTACGTCAATAGAAAAAATCGTATCTCCATAGAAATGAGAAAGGACAATAATCCCCTCTTTCAAATAATTGACTTTTTGCCCAATCACATCCGCAGAAACAAGAATCTGCTCTAAATTGTCTATATCTAAAAAAAGGTGTTGTTTACCTTCCATGTAAAGATACTCAAGACGCCGTTCATTAAGCTTAACCTCTTCAATCGTCTGATCTAACTTGAAGTTTTTTTCAATCACTTCTTCGGTGATCAGATTTTTGAGCTTTGTCTTAATAAAAGGGACACCTTTTGCCACTGTTACTTTGACAGAAGATTCAACGCGGTAAATCTTATCTTCAAGTGAAAGGGTCATTCCCGGGGTGATTTGATTGCTAGTCGTCATAAACTATATTCCTCAATTCTTTAAGATCATCGATGACAAAGTCAGGAAGATCGAGTAGTTTGGTTTGGTTACGGCCTCGCCCTTGCCGAATATGAACGGTAGTGCATCCGAGTTTTTTAGCATCATAGAGATCTAACTCTATCTTA